>URPG01000017.1 GCA_900549675.1 uncultured Oscillospiraceae bacterium
GCTCTTTTCTCAACTTTTTTATTTCCTACTGTCCAATATCTATTGTAGTCCTACAATGCACCGTTTCATAAAATAACTTTGCTATTTCAAAATTATCCGCGGGCTGATAAAATTTAATTTCTATATGATTGATTATTTCTTTCATTTTGATTTCCTGTTTTTTCAATTTGTAAAGATGCATATTCAATTTAAGCCTTGTCAAAGATAATGTCAAGGAGTTGATTAGCATGTCAAAAAAAATTGACTACCATGAACATGATGAAATTCGAAATTTCCCCAATACCTCCAATGTTGCTTCCGTCAATGAATCAACAGGTATGATGCCCACCCCTGCACAGAACAACGATGAATACCGTTCCTATCAGGAAATGGCTTCTATGGCTATTCCGAAAAGAGCACCCTCTCATGATCCTCATCCCATTCCTTTAAAAACAAAGCCCACTCCCGAAAACCCACTGGCCCCTCGCTTATAAGATATACTTTCTTACTTTTGATTCTGCCTCCATCTAAAAGCAGTTTACTTTATCCCTTTCGGTAAGGAGAATCTTATGTCGCTTTATAAAAAAATGTATTACCAGTTATTCAATGATGTTTCGAGAGCCATTGAGCTTTTGCAAAAATCACAGCAGCGCACCGAAGAGCTTTATCTGCAAGAAGACCCGCCTCCTCAACTGCGTACTTTAGATTCTTATCGAAAGCACAAAAAGAAACCCGAATAACAAGAGCGAAAGTTGAAAACACAAAACGGCAGGAATTTAATTTCCTGCCGTTTTTATCCTTCTTCTAAGGCTCTTTCAAGCCATACCTCAGCTATGTCCATTGCATAGTACAACCCATCTTTTTCGCTTGTTTTTAAAATTGCTTTCCCTGTTTTTAAAGGATCAGTGCTCAAAAGCTGAATGGCTACTTTACCCGCAATTTCTAAATCATGATATTTCTTTTTGGTTTTAATATCCAACTTAACAACGTACAAATCTCGCATATCACCATAATATATCGTATCGCCGCTGCGAACAAGCGGTTTTCCTTTATAGGTTTGAAATTTCGTCTTATTTGTACTCAAAAAATCACCATACTTTCCTAAAAATTATTCTCCTAAATACGACCGTACCATTGCCTTTAACAATTCATCTCTGTCCACTCTGCGAATCAAACTTCTGGCATTTTTATGAGTGGTAATATAGGTGGGATCCTCCGACAAAATGTAACCCACAATTTGACTAATCGGGTTATAGCCTTTTTCTGTCAAAGCATCATAAACCGTCAATAGGATGTTTTTCATGTCTGATTCTTTCATTTCATCTATCGAAAAGGTAATTGTATTAAAATCCTGTGGCATATCGGTGGCACCTCCAAAATATGATTCTTACATTTTTGCAATTCTTTCTATTTATCATACATGAATTCCCAAAACAATTCAAGTGTTTTCAATGAAAACTGCTGTCAGGCGATTTTCTCTCCCAGGTAAACTATGTTTATTAAAGTATATTATGCTGATTTTTGCAGAATATAAACATAAGATTTGTGAGGAGAGCATTATGAAAAACAAAACAAAACTATTGGTTACCGGAACCCTCGCCGGTTTGGCAAACGGTTTGTTTGGTTCCGGCGGCGGTCTCTTCCTTGTACCATTACTCACACATTGGCTTAAAATAGAAGAACGCAAAGCGTTTGCTACTTCTATCGGGATTATCCTGCCGCTTTCCGTTGTTTCCGCTGTGGTTTACTTTGCAAAAGGCTCCTTGGATTTCGGTGTCGCCCTTCCATTTTTAATCGGTGGGACAATCGGCGGAATCATTTCGGGACATATCTTTAAAAAAGTTCCCATTCATGCTTTGCGAAAGGGATTTGCTCTTTTGATTATTTACGGAGGTGCAAAAGCACTGTTTGGCTTTTAGTGCAATCATATTATGTGGTGGATTGATATTCTTATCGGAACAGCAACCGGTATTTTGTCCGGATTTGGCATTGGCGGCGGCACATTACTCATCTTATGGCTGACACTTGTCGGCGGCATGAACCAATTGCAAGCCGGCGGGATTAATCTCCTGTATTTTTTATTTTCCGCTTCCCCCGCTTTATTCTCTCATATAAAAAATCAATTGGTCGAAAAAAAGGCACTTCTTTTTTGTATTCTAGGCGGAATACCTGCCTGTATTTTAGCTTCTTTTTTAGCCTCTCAAATGGAACTTGGCTGGCTGAAAAAAGGATTTGGGATTATGCTGCTGTTTATCGGATGCAAAGAGTTATTTTCCCCTCGCCAAACTGAGAAAAATTAAATACGAGCGACAATCTTCAGTTGACAGTTCTCCCGAAAAATAGTATGCTTACCAATACGCTACTTTTTTATAAAGGGGAAATGATTGTGGGATTTATAGAATTATTTTTTGTGGCGGTCGGCCTCTCAATGGACGCTTTTGCCGTTGCCGTTTGCAAGGGCTTAACCATGAAAAAAGTTACTCTGAAAAAAAGTTTGACAGTTGGGTTGTACTTTGGCATTTTTCAAGCGATTATGCCTCTTATTGGTTATCTGGTTGGGATTCAGTTTGAAACACAAATTAAGAGTATTGACCACTGGATTGCTTTTGGTTTGCTTGCTGTAATCGGCATCAACATGATTATCGGTGCTCTCAAACCCGAGGACGAGGGCGGCTGTTGTGAAAATATCAGTCCCAAGAGTATGATTCCTCTTGCGTTTGCCACCAGTATCGATGCACTTGCCGTAGGCGTAACACTCGCTTTTTTAAGCACTTCCATTGTACCCGCTGTCAGCTTTATCGGTATCACTACACTGCTCCTGTCTGTGATAGGAGTCAAAATAGGAAACATCTTTGGCAGTAAGTTTAAATCTAAAGCAGAATTTCTCGGCGGAATCGTTCTGATTTTAATCGGTACAAAAGTCTTATTGGAACATTTGGAGATTATTTCCTTTTAATCTTTATCTGCTTTTTTTACATAAATTTCCGCAAATATAGAAGGATACCTCCCACGAGGTATCCTTCTTACTTGTTTCGTGATTCGAAATCCTATTGGCCTGTGACACTTAGTTCAACACTGCCCCTTTGTCGGCACTGGTGACCAGTTTGGCGTAACGTTTCAGCCAGCCTTCATTCACTTTCGGTACAAATTCGGGCTGAACCGCACGGCGCTTGGAAAACTCTTCTTCTGATACCTGTGCGTTCAGTCGGTTATTGGGGATATCGATTTCAATGATATCTCCCTCTTGCAACAAACCGATTTCACCGCCCACAGCCGCTTCCGGACTTACATGACCGATAGAAGCACCACGAGAAGCTCCGGAAAAACGTCCGTCTGTGATAAGTGCTACATCTTTATCCAGTTTCATACCCGCAAGAGCAGAGGTTGGATTCAGCATTTCACGCATACCGGGTCCGCCTTTGGGTCCCTCATAGCGAATCACCACGACGTCGCCTTTATTGATTTGTCCGCCGTAAATGGCTTCGATTGCCTCGGATTCATCATTGTAAACTCTGGCAGGACCGGTATGAACCAACATTTCGGGAGCCACCGCACTCTTCTTGACCACAGCACCATTTTTGGCAATGTTGCCCCACAGTACCGCAATACCGCCGCTTTCGGAATATGGGTTTGCAATAGGACGTAATACTTCGGGATTTCTGTTTTTAACATTTTGGATATTCTCTGCTACGGTTCTGCCCGTTACCGTCATCAAAGAGGTATCCAGTTTATTCACACTGGCAAGCTCTGCCATAACAGCAGGAATACCGCCGGCGGCGTCTAAGTCTTCAATATGAGCCGGTCCTGCGGGAGCCAAATGACAGAGATTCGGAATATGCGGATTCATATCATTAATATCTTTCAGTGTAAGTGCGACCCCTGCTTCTTGTGCAATTGCCAGCAGGTGCAGAACACTGTTGCTGCTGCACCCCAAGGCCATATCACAGGCCATAGCGTTTTTAATCGCCTTATCTGTCAAAATATCGCGGATACGAATATTTTTTTCGACCAATGTCATAATCTTCATGCCTGCTTGTTTTGCCAGCATAATTCTTTGTGCTTTCACTGCCGGAATCGTACCGTTGCCGGGCAACGCAATTCCCAGCGCCTCTGAAAGGCAGTTCATGCTGTTGGCGGTATACATCCCCGCACAAGAACCGCAGCCGGGACAACAGTTCATTTCAAATTCATTCAATTGATCTTTATCAATCAAATTTGCTTTATAAGAGCCTACGGCCTCAAAAATCTGAGAAAGACTGACTTCTCTGCCGGTAACGTTCCCCGCCATCATCGGTCCGCCGCTGATGACAATCGCCGGCACATTCATTCTGGCGGCACCCATAATCATACCCGGCACAATTTTATCGCAGTTCGGAATTAAAACTAAACCGTCAAAGCCATGGCTGCGTGTCATGGTTTCTACGCTGTCCGCGATGAGCTCACGGCTTGGCAAAGAATATTTCATGCCGATATGCCCCATGGCGATTCCATCGCAAACGCCGATAGACGGTACTAAAATCGGCGTGCCGCCTGCTATGCGAATGCCTGCTTTTACTGCCTCAGAAATTTTATCCAAATGAATGTGACCCGGTACAATTTCGCTATAAGCACTGACGACACCGATTAAGGGTCGGTCCAATTCTTCATTGGTATAGCCCATGGCATGAAAAAGTGAACGATTTGGTGCTCTTTCCACACCCTCTGTCACATTTTTACTGTTCCATTTCATTCTGTTTTCATCTCCTTTAATTTGATTCTTTTTGTATTTGTCGATTCTCTCTATTTTTGAAAATGATAGTGCCGCCCAAGCAGCACTATCACCTTCGTGACCGAAAGCCCCGCTTTCAATCTAATTCTATTTTTCTGATTCTCTGTTTGTTTCTCTTATTTCTTGTCTTTAAGCCAGCTCATCATGCTGCGCAGTTCATGTCCGACTTTCTCCAACTGATGCTCGGATTCTACACGGCGCTTTGCCAAGAAGTGTGCTTTTTTGCCGGCACCAAATTCTTGAATGAATTCGCTCGCAAAAGTACCGTCTTGAATTTCTTTAATGGTTTGTTTCATCGCGGCACGGCTCTGGTCGCTGATGATTCTTTCGCCGGTGCGGTAATCACCATATTCTGCTGTGTTGGAAATGGAATATCTCATGTAATCAAAACCGCCCTCGTTGATAAGGTCTACGATTAATTTCATTTCATGGATACATTCAAAGTAAGCCATTTCGGGTTCATAACCTGCTTCTACCAAGGTTTCAAAACCGGCCTTCATCAATTCAGTTACACCGCCGCAAAGAACAGCCTGCTCGCCAAAGAGGTCTGTTTCTGTTTCTTCTTTGAAAGAAGTTTCCAAAATACCTGCGCGTCCTGCACCGATTCCGCTCGCATAAGCAAGGGCATAATCTCTGGCTCTGCCGCTCTCATCCTGATGAATGGCGATGAGGCTAGGTACACCGGCACCGGCTACATACTGACTGCGAACCGTGTGACCCGGGCCTTTAGGAGCAACCATAATAACGTCAACACCTTTAGGAGCAACGATTTGGTTGTAATGAATGTTAAATCCATGTGCAAACATGAGCACATTGCCTTCTGAAAGGTTTGGCTTAATGGATTCTTCATAAATAGACGGAGCAAGCTCATCCGGAACCAACATCATAATGAGGTCGCCTTGTTTGGCGGCATCGGCAGGGTCCATCACAGTAAGACCGGCAGCCTTTGCTTTTTCACAGCTGGAAGAATCACTGCGAAGACCTACAATCACATTCACACCACTCTCATGGAGGTTTTGAGCATGGGCATGGCCTTGGCTGCCAAAGCCGATAATGGACACGGTTTTATTGTCAAGCATTCCCAAATTGCAATCTTTGTCGTAATACTTTTTAATCATTGTTAGTACCCCTTTCATCTTTCACAAAAATACATTGGATAAACATCTATGTAAACCGGGGAACTCCCCCAATTTAGTCAAATTAAACAATCTTATTCTTTCTCTTTTTTGAGAATTTTACTGCCTCTTGCCAAAGTGGTCACACCCGTGCGGCACATCTCCAAAACTTTATATTCATTGACAACTTTTAAGAAGGCGTCAATTTTAGAGGGTTTACCTGTCAATTCAACCACCATACTGTCAATGGACAAATCGACGATACTGGCTTTATAGATATCTGCCACACTGGTAATGACATTACGCATTTTTTCATCTGCGGCAATCTTGACCAAAAGCAATTCCCGCTGAATACTTTCTTCACCGTCCATTGCCTCAACACACTGCACTTCGATGAGCTTACCGGTTTGACTCAGAATTTGATGAACTGTCCCTTTATCTCCCGTTGTCGTAATCGTAATGCGGGAAACCTTTTCATCATTCGTTGCTGAAACCGTTAGCGAATCAATATTAAAACCCTTACGGGCAAACAAACTGGAAACCCTTGCCAACACGCCTGCATGGTTATCCACAAGCATGGATACAACCTGCCGATTTTGATTCATGGTTATTCCTCCTTTCACCTGTTAGCCAATAATGATATTTTCGACGGTCCCCCCATTGGGAATCATCGGCAGAACCTGGTCATCTTTTTCAATCGGACATTCAATCCAAACCGGTCCATTTTCCTCAAGAGCCTCTTTCAACGCTTTTTTCAGCTCTTCTACCGTTTCGGTACGATACCCTTTTGCACCAAAACCTTCTGCTGTTTTGACATAGTCTGTCTTACGGGAAAGTGTTGTATTGGAATACCGCTCATCATAAAAGCTGCTTTGCCACTGGCGAACCATACCTAGCACATCATTGTTGATAACCACCGTAACCACCGGAATATGATAACTGACGGCGGTTGCCACTTCATTCATATTCATATGGAAAGAGCCGTCACCGGTGATATGCACCACTTTTCTATGAGGCTGCGCCACTTTGGCACCAATGGCGGCACCATAGCCAAAGCCCATAGTTCCCAAACCGCCGCTTGTCAAAAAGCCCCTGGGTTTCGTCCTACGGCAATATTGCACCGCCCACATTTGGTGCTGACCGACATCGGTGGCGATAATGGCATCTTCTCCCGCTATTTCGTTAATCGCATTGATAATCTGATGCGGTTTTAACTTTGTTTCACTGTCCTCGGGCTTATAATCCACTTGTTTCCATTCGTCAATTTGATGAGTCCAGTTGGGATGTTTAGTTTCATCCAGCATGGGAATCAGCTTTTGCAAAATCTGCTTGATATCCCCAATCACAAAATGGTCTACCTTTACATTTTTATTGATTTCACTGGGGTCAATATCAATTTGGATGATTTTCGCGTTGCGGCCGAATTTACCGGGGTTCAGCGCCACACGGTCCGAAAAACGGAATCCAACCGCTAAAATTAAATCTGCCTGATCCAATGCTTTATTGCCTGAGAATCTGCCATGCATACCAACCATACCGATGTTAAGAGGATCGTCCCAGCTCAACACGCCCGTGGCCATGATGGAATGTACAGCGGGAATATCCACCTTATGCACCAACTCAAACATTTCTTTATGGGCCTCGCTGCTTACCACCCCTCCGCCAAAACAAATCACCGGCTGACGGCTGTTATCGATATATTCCACCACTTTTTTAAGCGCAGCTTTATTTTCAAATGTTTTTTTCTTTTCTTCAAATTTTTTGCCGCTGTGAAATTCCGCTTCATGAATCGTGGCATCCTTGGTGATATCAATTAGCACCGGACCTTTCCTGCCGCTGCCGGCAATGCGAAAAGCCTCCCGCAATGTTTCTTCTAAATCATTGACATCCTGCACAAAGAAATTGTGCTTGGTAATCGGCATAGTAATTCCCATGGTATAGACTTCTTGAAAACTATCTTTACCGATTAAAGAACTTGCTACGTTGCCCGTAATGGCCACCATAGGAATACTGTCCATGTAAGCTGTTGCAATTCCGGTTACAAGGTTGGTCATGCCAGGTCCGCTGGTTGCCAGCACTACTCCCGTTTTACCGGTGGCTCTGGCGTATCCGTCTGCTGCATGGGCCGCCCCTTGCTCATGCGCTGTGATATAATGTTTGATTTTGTCACGATGGTCATATAAGGCGTCATAAATAGGCAGAACAGCTCCACCCGGATATCCAAAAATTGTGTCTACACCTTGCTCCATCAGAATTCTACAGATAATCTCTGCACCTGATATTCTCATGATGCGCCTCCTTCTACTATTTTCATTTTTATCAAATCACATCGTATATGGATTAAAAGCAATTCTATAGGGTAAAACAAAACACCTCTGTCTCTTAATTATTAAGAGACAGAGGCGAAAACTCTGCGGTACCACTCTTTTTGCTATGACTTTACATCATAACCACTTAGCAATATCAATTTTTTATACACCCGGGGTATAAAAAACAATATCGGGTACTGTAACATAGTACCAAACGACTGTGCCTACACAGACCTAAGTCCTTCAGACAGCTGCTCCAGGGAGAGACTTCATCCTGCGCTCATGCACTGTCTTTCACCACCCGACAGCTCTCTAAAGCCTTATACGCAGATTACTATTTCCCTTCATCACATTTACCTTTATTTGATTAAAGTTAATTATACAGACTTAATTCGCCTCTGTCAACAGTAAAAATCAAGAAATACTCTTTATTTCAATTTTTTTATTGGCTTGTCCTGCCGTGCCAAACATTCTCTTTGTTTTTGTCTTTAAAAATTTACTTTCTCAAGATTTTGGATTATCTTTATAATTGTCTGTTTTCTTTTTTAGCTTTGACCAAAACCTTCATTTCATCTTCTTCCTGAATCAGTCTGAGAGTTTCCCTTCGGTTCATGATGTGTAAAAGAATGGACAAAACAATTTGCAGAAGAGTAACAACGCTCAACAAAAGTTTAGGCCAAACGGACTCCTTGTGTTTCAGCCGGTATCTTCTTTTTTCTTTTCTCATAATTACACTCCAACCAGTTCTTCTTCACAATATTGACAGCGGTAGCGGTGATCCTCTGCACTGCAAAGATAAAAAATCTGATCTACTGACGGTTCCGCACTGGTGATACATCTCGGATTTTTACAAGACACGATATTCACTAGTTTTTTCGGCAAATCTAATTTCTTCTTCTCCACAAGAACTCCGTTTTGAATAATACAGACCGTAGCACGGTTGTCAATAAAGCCCAATACTTCCAAATCAATATCGGTAATACCATCAATTTTAATAATGTCTTTTTTACCATATTTACTGCTTTTTACATTTTTCAGGATGGCAATACTTGATTCCAACTGGTCAAGCTCAAGCAGCTCGTAAATTCGCATTCCTTTTCCGGCCGTAATATGGTCTATGACAATGCCATTGCGGATGCTGTCTATATTTAACATAACTCATCCTCCAAGATTCCTTTTTCGATACCGAGCAGTGTTAAAATGAGCGCCATTCTAACATAAACACCGTTTTGCGCCTGCTGGAAATAATGTGCCCGCGGGTCTGCATCAACCTCCACCGCAATTTCATTGACTCTCGGCAAAGGATGCATCACCATTAATGAATCTTTTGCTTTGGTCATTTTATATTTATCCAAAATATAAGAATCTTTTAAGCGAACATAATCTTCCTCGTTAAAAAAGCGTTCTTTCTGCACTCTTGTCATGTAAAGAACATCTAAGTTAGCAATTACATCTTCTAAAGTCGTGACCTCTTGGTAGAAAAACCCCGAGGGTTTCACTACTTCCTCTATGATATAATCCGGCAGAGTTAATTCTTTAGGAGAGATAAAAATAAATTTGATATTCTGATACCTCACCAAAGACTGAATCAGAGAATGTACGGTACGTCCAAACCGTAAATCACCGCAAAGACCAATGGTAATCCCATCAATGGAACCCCTGTGTTTATAAATGGTTAAAAGATCGGTCAGCGTTTGGGTAGGGTGCTGGTGTCCGCCGTCGCCGGCATTGATAACCGGTACAGAGGCAAAATTTGCGGCCACCGCCGGAGCACCTTCTTTAAAATGCCGCATCGCTACAATGTCGGCATAACAGGAAATCATGCGTGCGGTGTCAGCCACACTCTCTCCTTTCGCGGCAGAACTGCTCTGTGCCGATGAAAAACCTAGAACTTGTCCGCCCAAACGCATCATTGCTGATTCAAAGCTAAGCCTTGTGCGAGTGCTGGGTTCATAAAAAAGCGTTGCCAGAATTTTTCCTTTGCATTTCTCTGTATAATTCTCCATGTTTTGAGAAATATCTTGTGCCAAAGCAAGCAGTCTGTCGGTTTCCGGCTTCGTGAGGTCGAGCGGACTGATCAAATTTTTCATCTTTGCCTCCGGTTCTAATTTAAATCTTTTTATTTAAAATGCAAATGCAAGAAGTTTTTGAAAAGAAACCCTATCGGCGGCCATTCCGATAGGGTTCTCTCCTCTTACTTTCACGCTGCGGGAAGAAAACCTTGTTTTATCCTTCAAAACTTAATTTTCGTCCGGCATTTCCCAGTTATGCCAAACATTTTGAACATCGTCATTATCCTCCAGCATATCCAGCATTCTCTGCATTTTCTTAATGGTTTCTTCATCTTCAATTTTGGTATAGGTATCCGGTATCATCTCAATTTCTGCCGAAACAAACACATAACCCTTAGCGTCTAAGTCATCACGAACACTGCTGAAATCTTCAGGCTCTGTGGTAATTTCAAAGACATCCTCATCGGCACCAAAGTCAGAAGCACCTGCTTCCAAAGCGTCATTCATCAATTTTTCTTCGTCGACGCCTTCTTTTTCAATGACAATCATGCCTTTTTTTGCAAACATAAAGGACACACAGCCCGTTGTCCCCAAGTTGCCGCTGTTTTTATCAAAAGCGTGACGAACCTCACCAGCAGTACGGTTGCGGTTATCTGTCAGCGCCTCTACAATAACAGCTACTCCTGACGGACCGTATCCCTCATAGGTGCATTCTTCATAGTGATTGCTTTCTCCTTCACCGGCAGCTTTTTTGATGATACGCTCAATATTTTCATTGGGAACATTAGCCGCCTTTGCTTTGGCGATACAATCTTTAAGCCGGGAGTTTGCCGAAGGGTCGGCACTTCCGCCTTCTTTTACAGCCACTGCCAATTCACGGCCGATTTTCGTGAAAATTTTAGCTTTGGCGCTGTCTGTTTTTTCTTTTTTTCTTTTTATCGTGCTCCATTTGGAATGCCCTGACATCGTAAAACTCCTTACCAGGCTTTTTGCCTTTCATCGTATTGCTCCTATTTTATCATGACCGGCCAAGTATTTCAAGAGCGAGTTCCCGTGCTTTTTTTTGCGCAAACACACGGTTTTCTACGTTTTTTTGGTCTGTTGCACTCCACACCGAGCATCCCGCCAATTCCGTATTCATGACACCAAATGCCATTTCTAACTGACGAATGGTCACATCAATGGCAGTTTCCTGTTCTGAACCCATGGTTAACAGCAAAATTGCCTTTCGGCCCTTTTTAATGGAATTTTCAATTCCCAGCGAAAACCTTGCCTCAAAATAACGCTGTGTACGGTCTAAAATAGCCTTAAACGGCGAAGGGAAGGAATCAAAATAAACCGGTGAGGCAATCACAAATAAATCACTTTGACGGAACGCCTTATCAAATTCATCTAAATCGTCATAAATACATTCTTCTTTTTTCGCACAGGCAAGGCAGCCTATGCAAGGTTTTGCCTGCATTTCATAGGCATTCATTTCCGTAGTTTTCCAATCCCTATCCTGTGTAAACGGTTCTATAAAGCTGTTGAGCAATGTTCTGGTATGTTTTTGTGAATTCGGAGAGGCAAACATCACAAGTAAATTCTTTTTCTTGTTTAGCAATCCCATTTTTATTCCCCCTAAAACCCATTTAGAGATTGAGCAACCCTTGATTGAGCATCTCTTGTGCGGCTAACAGCACCCCTAACTGACCGCTGTGATAATTCAGCCCGCCTTGCAGCCAAACCGCATACGGTTCACGCAGAGGTGCATCCGCAGAAAGCTCCACAGAAGCCCCCAAAGTAAAGGCCCCCGCCGCCATAATGACGTCACTGTCGTAGCCCGGCATGGGCGAAGGCTCCGGTGTAACAAAAGAATCCACGGGCGCCCCTTTTTGAATTCCTCTGCAAAAAGCAATCAAAGCTTCCGGCTTTTGCAATAAAATCGATTGAATAATATCGGCTCTGGGCTCGTCTAAACGCGGTATGACCTCATAACCCATTAAGCTGAAAAGAGCCGACGCAAAAATAGCGGTTTTGACAGCCTCACCCGTAACGTGTGGGGCATGAAAAATACCCATGAAAAGCTCTCGTTTGGTGTCGAGTGTACAGCCGATTTCACGACCTGTCCCCGGTGTTGTCAAACGATATGCGCACTGCTCAACCCATTCCTTTTTACCCGCAAGATAACCGCCTGTCGGTGCTATTCCGCCGCCGATATTTTTGATTAGCGAGCCTGCCATCAAGTCTGCCCCGTAAGTGGTCGGCTCGGTGGTCTGTACAAATTCACCGTAGCAATTATCCACCATAACAACGGCGTCAGGGGCATTCTTCTTGGCGATTGCTATAATTTCGGCAATTTCCTCCACACGCAGAGAAGGCCGTAGGCTATAGCCTTTTGAGCGCTGAATATAAATCATGCGGTATTTCGGAGAAATCTGTTGTTTCATCGCCTCATAGTCCGGCTTTCCATTAGGCAGTAAATCAACCTGCTCATAAGAAATCCCAAATTCTTTTAGAGAACCGCTTGAATCTCCGCCAATTCCAATGACACCGTGAATGGTGTCATAAGGCAGCCCCGTCACGCAAAGCATGGTATCTCCCGGACGAAGAATCCCAAACAAAGCCACGGTCAAAGCGTGTGTACCACTGACAAAATTGTGTCTTACCAACGCATCCTCGGCGTCCAAAGCAAAGGCAAATACTTCATCTAAAACATCTCTGCCCCTGTCGCCGTATCCATAGCCGGTACTGGGTGCAAAATGGGTTTCACTCACACCGGCTTTGGCAAAGGCCGCCAGCATTTTCTGTTGGGTATAACGCTGAATTTCTTCTGTTTTTCGATAATAAGGTTTTGCCTGCTCCTCTGCTTGGTCGGAAAGTTTTTTTAATTTTTCTTCTATATTAAAATATTCGTACATATTCTTTGCCTTTCTCCATGTAAATCACAAATTACAGCTCTGCGGTTACCCATTCATCCGCCTTTTGATAGCCCAGTACATGATAAAACTCTTCATGTTTATCTTTTTCCTTGTATAAGTAAACCGTTCTGCCTGCCAAAGCCTTTTCTGCTTTTTGGATTAATCGCGTTGCCAGTTTATTGCGCCGATACTCTTCTTTTACGACCACGGCCGACAATAAAGCCGCCTTGTCTGTCACAGATGAAATCACTGCTGCACCGATTAACTCATCTTCCTGATATTCGGTTACGACCAAAGCCGATTGATGGCGGAGTCTATGCGATAAATCCAAATAAAAAGCTTCAAAATCTGAAGCCATTCCATATTCTTCCAATAAATAATAAAGGCTGCGGATGTTTATTTCTTCTCCGCAAAAAAACTCCTGCCTATTCCCGGAAATGGTTTTCTGCATAACATCACCGCTAAGAATATTTCTTGATAAATCGAGTTTATTGGCGGCTGCTTGGGAGAGCATAATTTTTTTTGCACCCAGCATATGTAAAAAAGATTTTGTTTCTTCCGCATTATCAGGAATCCCGCTGATAATCATGGTATCATCCACCAGACAATACACATTTTCAGTCTTATCCTCTATCCAAAAACACGAAAACTTTTTATCAAATCCATAGGCTAAGGCGATTGACGCAATCTTACAGCCAAAAGCATTTTTCTCACAAAAAGCTAGCATCTGCTTTTGCTGTTCTTCTCGTTCCGCAATTTGAATCATCTTATCCTCCTAACACGAAACTCCATAAAAAAAGCCCCGCAATAAGCGAGGCGGAAAATATTCTGTCTTATTTTGCAAAAAACGCAATGGCATTTAAAAGCACTACCAAAGCCACAAAGCCCAGCGCAATAAATTTCGTCCAACGAGATAAAAAAGCATTTGCCGACCTCGCCTTATTTTTGGATAAGAACGTATCTGCTCCGCCGGTAACCACACCAACATTCTTTTGGCTGCCTTCCTGTAGTAAAATCACAATAATAACCGCTACCGAAAAAAGAATTAATATAGAACCCAACACAATATTTATCGTTGACATGATTGCACCTCATCATTTTCATACATCTTTATTATCACCTGTTATTTTAACACAAGCTTTTTCATTTAGCAAGAAAAAAATTTTTATTGTTCATGAATAAGCATAGAAAATCGGTTTATAATACTAACAGCAACACGGAAAAGCATTAGCATTTGAATTGTTGATGATTTTGTGAAATGAATTCCATTGGGAAGATTTTTGTTAT
>URPG01000018.1 GCA_900549675.1 uncultured Oscillospiraceae bacterium
AAATGTGTTTAAAGTTCAAGAAGCAGTTCCCTTTGCAGACAATGGTATGGCCGGGCATTATTTTTATGTTTATTTTTTCCTACATACCCATTTACGGTTTAAGCATCGCCTTTAAACATTATACAGTGGTGGATAAACTTAGTACGGCCCCTTGGGTGGGCTTTGAGAATTTTTTAATTATTCTCCAAGACAAATATTTTTGGGATTCCGTCGTAAACACGTTGGCCATCAGTTTGCTGAAACTTGCTTTTGGTTTTGTTATTCCCATCATTTTGGCTATTATGATTTATGAACTGCAAGATGGTCTGTTTAAAAAAGTGGTGCAAACAATCTCTTATCTGCCTCATTTTCTATCCTGGATAGTTTTAGGCGGCATGATGATAAGTTGGCTTTCTACTAACGGAATGTTAAACCAGATTCCGCTGAAACTCGGGTGGATCGAACAGGGCAAAAATATTTTATTAGATGCCGATAAATATTGGTTTATAGCGGTATTTGCTGACATTTGGAAAGAGGCCGGCTGGGGAACCATCCTGTACCTTGCAACTATGTCCGGCATTGACCCTACTTATTATGAGGCAGCCAGAATTGATGGAGCCGGAAAGCTGCGGCAAATTTTCTGCATTACCTTGCCGCTAATTCGGCAGACCATCAGCTTGAATTTCATTATGACAATCAGTGGCTTATTTGGTTCCAACCTAGACCAAACCTTAGTGTTGATGAATTCCCAAAACCAGTCCAAAGCAGAGGTAATCAATTCATATGTATATAAAATGGGTGTTGCACAAGGCGATTTTTCTTATGCAACAGCAGTAGGACTGGGAATTTCGGTTATATCCCTACTGCTGTTGGTAATGGCGAATCAAATTACAAAACGCTTGAATGAACAATCAATATTTTAACGGGGGATATGATGACTACAAAAGCAAAATATGGAAGCGAAAAAGTATTTAATATTGTAGACATAGTGTTGTTAGCAATTTTTACGGTGATTATAATATTCCCGATATGGAATATTGTGGTTTCATCTTTCAGTAGTGCGTCTGCTTTGGCAAAAGGCAGCAGTCTATTTTGGCCCTCAGAACTTTCGTTGGAGAATTACAAAGCTGTTTTTAGAGATTCTTCCATTTTGACGGCCTTTTTTATTTCAGTTGCCAAAACGGTGATAGGGGTAGTGCTGCATGTATTTTTTTGTGCAATGGTAGCCTATGCGCTAAGTAAACCCGATTTGGTTGGCAGAAAACTATACACAGCTTTAGGGATTTTGACAATGTTCTTTTCAGGAGGGATGATTCCGACTTATTTGCTTATTAAACAGCTGGGACTTCTGAACTCCTTTTGGGTTTATATTATTCCGGCACTTTTCAGTTATTATGATGCCATCATTTTAATGAATTTATTTCGCCAGATATCCCCTTCGCTAGAAGAAGCGGCCACTATTGACGGCTGCGGCACATGGAGAATTTTTTTATCCATTATAATGCCTCTTTCCAAACCGGCATTAGCCACCATAGCGCTATATCACGGTGTATGGCAATGGAATGATTTTATGACAGCGAAACTTTATATCACAAAAGAACGGCTATATCCGCTGCAAATGAAAATCTACGAAATTATTGTAAAACAACAAATTTCTGATATGCAGAATGTTTCGGAAAGTATAACGATTTCAGCTACCCCAAAAGGAATTCAGTTGGCGACAATTGTGATTACTGTTTTACCTATCATCATGATATATCCGCTGCTGCAAAAATACTTTATTGGAGGAATGATGTTAGGGGCTACGAAGGAGTAAGAAATTGATTTGTAAACATTGTGATTTTGTGCCATTAATGGTGATAGCCGAAAGAGATGCACACTAAATTTATAAATTTATTAAAAGAATCATGTTAAGGAGGAAGAATGTATGAACCAAGTAATGAAAAAAATTGGGGCTATGGTGTTGGCCCTCTCTCTGACCATCGGTAGTCTGTCCGCCTGCGGATCAAAAGGTGAAAATGAAAAACCAGCAACCACCGCATCCTTGCGCTATGAGGTGGACGTTAACACGCCGGCATGGAAGCTTGACGCAGAAACACCGGCAACGCTCTCGTGGTATATTAATGCAGAGTGGTGGAACAGTGAGTGGGGCAATGATTTTATTACCAAACAAATTGAAAAAGATATGAACATTAAAATTGAATTTTTGAAGGGAGATAATACCAAGCTTAACACTATGTTTGCCGGAGATGACATGCCGGATATGCTTACTGTGTTTCAAGGAGCAGACAGCCGTTCTGTCATTATGTCTGCAAACCAATGGGCTTATTCGTTAAATGAATTGGCGGATACATATGACCCTTACTTTTACCAAGTGGCTTCAAAAGATACCCTCAATTGGCTGAAGTTATCGGACGGAAAAACATATGGTTACTCAAAATATTCTAATACTTCAATCGGTAATGAAACCGGAAAAATTAGAGCCTCCACTGCGTTTACGATTCGCAAAGATGTAAATGCGGCATTAGGCCAGCCTGCCATGGGTTCACCTGAAGAGTTTTTAAGCACGTTGGGACAAATCAAAGAAAAATATCCTGAACTGACACCCTTTGGTTTTAATGATATGAAAAGCGGAGTAGGTTCGTTAGGGGGGGATTTTCAAAACTTCATTGGTGTACCGATTGAAGATGAAGATGGGAATTTCTATAACCGGAATTTGGACGAGGACTATTTAAATTGGATTCGTACCTTTAATCAGGCATATTTAAACGGATATATCAGTGATGATAGTTTTTCTGATGATTCCACTGCTTATGAAGATAAAATAAAATCCGGACAATATGCAACGATTATGATGGGAGGTACACCACAGCGTTCCACGGCTTTGCAGGTGTTTTTGACAGCGAATCCCGACGGGCAGTATATCGCCATTGACGGCCCTCAAAGTACAGTAGGCCGTGCACCTACACTTTCACAGTCTGGTATTTCGGGCTGGATGCTCAACTACATTACCAAGCAATGTAAAGACCCGGCCAAGGCAATTCAACTATTTACCTATCTGCTTTCGGATGAAGGACAGATTTTGCAGAAATTTGGCAGGGAAGGTGAAACTTATACGGTGAACTCAGACGGTTTGTTTGAACGTACAGAAGAAATTAAAAAGTTAAAAGAAGAAAATATTGAACAGTTTAAAAAAGAGTATCGTTTTGATGAGTTCATGATGTTTGGCCATGACCGCTACATTCAGTTGGGAGCTGATAACAATCCGGCGATTGAGCAAATGCAGAAATGGGGAGAGGGAAAGTTAAAACCACAGTTTCTTATTGAAGATATTGACCCAGATCAAGGTACACCTGAAGCAAGAAGTTTAACAGCCATTGACACAAAATGGAACACCACGTTGGTATCACTTATCCGAGCCAAAGGAGATAATGAATTCAACAGCATTTTAGAGGACTATAAAAATTTCTTAAAAGATAACGGATGGGATGCCATTGTAAAAATCCGGAGCGAAAATATGCAGAAAAATAGAGAAAAGCTCGGCATTGAATAAAACAATTGGAGAATAATACATGAAAGCAAAACAAATCACAACCAACTACAGGCAATCGAAAAAAATTAAAACGGAGAAAGAGATTCTTTTTCAGCCGGAAAGCAAAGGCGTAGAATTTTCTGTTGTCAACTTGTATCCGGAAAAAACATATCAGACCTTTGATGGGTTTGGCGGAGCGCTTACAGAATCTTCCGGTTTTGTACTGAGTCAAATGGGGGAGCAAGTATATCATCAGGTGATAGAATCTTATTACGGACAAGAAGGTATCGGTTATCGCTTTGGCAGAATTCCACTGGACAGTTGTGACTTTAGTCTAGGAAATTATGCGGCGGTGGAAGACCAAAACGATGTTGATTTTAAAACTTTTTCCCTTAGCCGTGATGCAAAGTATATCCAACCCTTGATTCGCAAAGTACAGTCTGCTTTGGGCAAAACAAAACTCACCTTAATGCTTACGCCATGGTCACCACCGGGTTTTATGAAAGATACCGGCATTAAAAACTGTGGGGGCAAGCTACTCAAAAAACATTATGCAGATTGGGCAAGATACATTTGTCGTTATATAATGGAATATCAAAAGCTGGGGGTTATTATTGATTATTTAAGTATTCAAAACGAGCCGTTTGCGGCCACTCCGTGGGATTCTTGTCAATATAGTGCACAGGAGGAAAAAGAATTTCTGCGGGACAATTTATATCCGCAATTACAAGAAAATAAACTAACCGATATCAAGATTCTCATTTGGGACCACAACAAGGAGAGAATTTATGAGAGAAGCCGTGAAACAATTGATGCAGACACGGATAAAATGATTGACGGAGTTGCCTTTCATTGGTATACGGGGGACCACTTTGATGCTTTAGATTTAACGCATGAAAGTTTTCCAGATAAGAAACTAATTCATTCAGAGGGCTGTGTAGAATATAGCCGTTTGGGGCAAAACGACCATCTGTTGCATGCACAAAAATATGCGCATGATATCATTGGAAACCTTAATGCTGGCATGACGGCATACATCGATTGGAATATTGTACTCGATGAAAGAGGAGGGCCAAACCATGTAGATAATTTTTGCAGTGCCCCCGTTATGTGCAACCTAAAAACTGGAGAGGTTGAGTATCGGCTGACGTTTGATTATATCAGTCATTTCAGCCGGTATATTGTACCCGGCTCTAAACGTATGGCTTATTCTAAGTATACACCTGATTTAGAGATGACGGCATTTGTAAGGCCGGATTACAAATGGACAGCTGTATTTTTGAACCGAAGTTTAGAAACGGTTCCGTTTAGCTTGAGAGTGAATGGTAAAATTACTTCTACAGAAATAGAGGCGCAGTCTATTGCAACTATTGTGATAGAACCGTAATTTACGGAAAAGAAACAGTAAAACGTTTTGCTGTTTCTTTTCTATTTGTTAATTATATGGTAGAATTAAAGGTATAGATGAAATGGATGTGATTTATATGAAAAAAATAACCATTCGGGATATCGCCAGAGAGGCCGGTGTATCTATTTCTACGGTATCAAATGCCTTAAATCATGTGGATGTATTGAGTGATGAAACCAAAAGGAAAGTTTTTGACGCGGCTGAAAAATTAAATTATATACCTAACCTTAACGGAAAATTTTTGAGATCCCGGCAAAGTAAAATGATTGGATTTTTTCCCACAAGCCTTAGTGGATGGTATTTTAATGTGCTGATTGAAGCCATTAGCCGCGAGTGTGATCGGCAGGGTTATGGCCTGCAAGTTATTTTTACAAGAGATAAAGAAATGATTTTAAGCCATATATTCGGAGAAAGGATTGACGGTGTCATTCTATTTGAAGAGAATTTTATTCATAAGAAAGAAATTCAGTTTATGCAAGAACAGGAACTGAGTTGTGTGTTTTTGGATAGGGCGTATAAAAGTGAAAAAATGAGCAGTATTGTATTTGATTCTTACCAATCAGCCGTAACAGCCTGCGAGTATCTAATTGGTTTGGGACACAGAAAAATTGGTTTTATTTCCGGTTCGAAAACAATGTTTGACAGCAGTGAGCGTTTCAAGGGGTATTGTGACACCATGAAACGCTTTAGCCTTGCAATAGAGGAAAAATACTTGTTGGATGGATTGTTTGAGGAACACGCCTCTTATATTGCTGTGAAGGCTTTTCTTCATGCGAATCCGATCGGAAGACCAGATGCTTTTATCGCCGGAAATGATTTAAGTGCCATTGGTTGTATGAAAGCACTGCAGTCACAGGGATATTGTGTCCCTCAAGATATTAGTGTTTTAGGTTTTGATGATATTGACATCGCTCCATATTTTTCGCCGGCGCTGACCACGTTAAAAAATCCGGTAGCGCAGCAAGGTACTTTGGCAGTACAAAAGCTTTTGTCATTGATTCAGACACAGCAAGCCGGAGAAATTATTAAACTGGACAGCAGACTTGTTATTCGTTCTTCCTGTGATTTTAATAGCAGGAATATTGCTTCTACCCCTATCGCATAACGGAAATCACTTGCAAGAGATTAATCTTAAGAATCTTGTCTATTAGAATTTTTATGTCTTTGTACTTTCTTATCACTTGAACAATGAAATTATTTATAGAACTGTATCAGAGTAAAGAAAATATTCACAATACGACTTTTTTCTAGATTATGTTGGCAGTATTTCGGTCAAATGAAGATGAGGGCAAACTGGCATTAGATTGATGTTAGGAATGGCTGTGATGACCTCAAAGAGCGTTTAAAAAGCAAAGTTCACTGAGGAACAATGGATTGATGATTTTGTTCAACGTGATTATTTCGTTGATATTGAGGCTGTGCAAGGAAACATGTCCAAAAAGGCGTAAAAGCCTTTTATCAATCAAGATTTTCGATCATTCCGTGAATCAATGGCATACATCTCGCTTTCGCGCGAAAGTAGGCTATTCTGTATTGGTTTAATCAATGTTATATCAGCAGGAAGCCAATTGACACGATACAATTCATCCTTTTTAAGCCATCTTGCAGATTCCGCTTCTTTAAGAGTGATTTTTCCATCGACTACAACACACCAAAAACAATCCATACATAAATGAAAAGTAGGGTAGTCATACTCAATGGTTTCAATTCGTTTGCCAACTTCGATTTTTATGGCAAGCTCCTCTTCAATTTCTCTTTTCAAAGCTTGTTGTGGTGTTTCGCCAATCTCAATTTTACCTCCCGGGAATTCCCACTGGCCCTTTAATTCGCCATAACCTCTGGCGGTAGTAAAAATCTCAGTTGGCTTATCCAACGAATCACAAATAACTGCTGCCACAACTCTTATAGTTTTCAACACATTATCCCTCTGAATGCTGTTTTCTTAATCTAAACTTATACTCTTTGCGAACGTTTCCAGCTTCGTCTTTATCATCTTCATATGTATAATCCACCAAAGAAAATATGCCCTGATAGTAATATTCCTGTGGCGAAAATTTAACAAACAAGTGGATCGTTTTACCATCGCGCTCTGCATCTACAATTGCCTTGTTGCCAAGAGTCATCTGCTGGTCCCCAGTTTTCCCTTCACCAGAATATATGTAATCTCCGTCAGTTGTCCAGTGGTCATGATAGACAAAACCGGATCTTTTTTTGTCTATTGATGAAATAAGAACTACAGTTGATGGTGTTCTATTAATTCCTCGCCCAAAACCGGCAATCTTAATTCCAAATTTCTCTTCCACCTGTTGATAGGTGAGGATAGGCTGTTTTGCCAAATACTCTACATTGTAATCTGAGCCAAAACCATCCTCAATATTTCTTTTTGTAGAAATCGTTTTTCTGTCTACTGTAGAAAGTTCTTCTTTTGCTTTACGGATTGCCGCAGTCTCTTGACGCTGTGCATCAGCAGCTCGTTTTATCCTTTTAATTTCTTCTATAATCTTAGCTTGTACTGCCTTATTATCGGCCTCTATAAATTTTTCAAAAGCGTCTGGATATAAAAACTTTGATTCCCTAGTTGCAAACTTGACAGTCAGATAGTTCCCTGAGCTTTCTGTTATGACACCTACCCCAAAAACACGATGTTTTACTTTTAAATCAGTACAATTCACTACAAAATTCTCCCCCTTCCCATCGCATGAGTTCTTACGATTTCTTTTTCTTAGAGCTATATTTTTCTCCTTTTCGATGCGTGCCGTTTTCATCTTTAACGACATTTGACCTGCGCTTTTTCGCCTCTTGTGCATCCCGGAATAGATCTTCTGTAATAATGGGCGGATGATTGTCCTTTGCCAGATACTCGTATTTTCCGGAAACCGAATCTGTCAGTCTGACGGTACCAACATACTTCTCATTGGTAAGAATGTTCTCAACAGACCGCTTGCTCCATTTTGGCTTGCCGGTTGGGGAAGGAATGCCTTTCGTTTCAAGCTCCTTAATGATTCCGAGAACACTCATTCCATCAATGTACCAGCGGAAAATATCACGAACCACCTGAGCCTGCGCTTTATTTAACACCAACTCGCCCTCGGCTGTTTTATCGTATCCGTACAGCCTGCGTTTATATAAGCCTGATGTCCCTTGGGCGGCCCGAAAATTCAAACCCATACGGATATTGTCACTTCGGGTCTCGTTTTCGGCTTGAGCAAAGGATTCGATAACAGATATCATCAGATCGCTGTCGGTATTGTCCGTATCAAGATTTTCCTGCTCAAATATGACTCGTGTACCAGCTGCTTTTAATCGGCGCAGGGCCTCCAGTGTATCTACGGTGTCTCTGCCGAACCGGCTAATGCTTTTTGTCAGGATGACAGAAATGTTGTGTGCTTCGCACTCCAGTAGCATTCGCTCGAATTCCTTGCGGGGTTCTTCGGATTTTGCGGAGCCGATGTCGATGAAAGTATCACGCAGTTTCCATTGTTCAACATGGGATACTGCCTTTGTCAGAGCAGATATCTGGGCGGCAGGACTGTTCAACTGGTCTTTTTCGGAAGTGCTGACCCGGCAATAAATGCCGACGTTCTTTACGATTTTATCCGGCTTTGCCGGTATATAAAACACCTTTGGATCCACTGCAATCCCTCCTCATGAACAGCCCGCCCAGTGAAATTATACTTCTTCGGCAGGGTCTTTCTTCAACAACTCATCTTCCAATTCGCATTCTTTCCCTAAACAGGCGTCGCATATGTCTGCCGCTTCAATAGAGGAAGCACAGGCTCCTATTTGCTAACGGTTATAGCCTAATTATATTTTGGATTATCGCGAATGAAAAGTAGGCTATTTCCCTTTTTCAATTCAACCAAAACACAATATGTCGCGTTATTTCCGCTGTGCTATTCTATATATTGCGCGACATCAATACCACGCACTCAACGTGGAACGAGAGCATCAGATTGATGTCGGGTACTTTTTATACTGATTTTCAGTGCAAGGGAACAGGTCGAGCATAGTTTATCGGGGTAGTTGCTGTTCGCGGGAACAGGTCTACTGTTTTTACCCGTTCGCGGGAATAAGTCGAGATATGTTCAAGACCTAACGATTCAACTCAAAAAGGCTAATAATTTTAATACAACCTAACTATTTTTCGGTAATCGAAAGCATCGCTGTAATACATAACAAGACTTTAGAAAAACTTACTTAATGTTAACAATAAACTCACGCGACATTGCAATACACTTCCCGCGTTTCAATAAAAAAGCTTGAACATAATGCGTTCCTTGATATTGGGTGCTTTCATGGCGTTTTGTAGAATTAACTTCAGTTTCAAATCCACCTCTTAAGCCATTAGCACCCCGTGCCTCATCGCCCGTATTTACGACTTGCCATTTAACGGTATAGCCTCCTTTAAGAAGTTTTGGTGACACAACAAGTCCGAAGTCAATAGAACAGTTCTTTGGAATTGCAGGACCGTTATTCTGATATGGATGTGACACACCATTTTCAGTTATGGTGGCTCTGATGCCCAGCATTGGATATTTAGGAAGCTTGAAGGGCGGTTTTTGACGATGAGGAACACTTAAAGCAGATTTTATTTTTGGATTGTTGTACTCAGTTATCGGTAAATCAGAGTCATGTTTTATAGGATCTGCTTCTGAAATTGCTCTTTCAACAACTGTTTCTCCGAGGGACTCTTCAAGTCTCGAATAATCATCAATGATAAAGGGAGTAACAGCAGTGATGTCATTTTTAGCTTTGTTTAGCCAATCATAAAAAGCCTTAGCCTTTTCAGGTTCAGAATTCCATTTATCTGCGAAGTTTTCCAGTGGATTGCTGGGGTTTGGTATGTAGTATTGCCCTTTCTCATACCTAATGTAAGATGGCATAGTCTCAAGGATTTTCTTCAGAGCATCATAAACACCGGTTTCTCCACAATAAGCTTGTGCTGAAAGCGTAGTAATAATGATTGATATTGGCTTTATATCAGGATTTTTTTCAAATGCCTTATCTCTATGCCTCTTTAAAATTTGAATGGCTCTTTGTAACGGCAATTTATATTCGTTGTCCTTTGTCTTTACAGGTTCAACTGACGAAGACTCAAAAATAGCACTTTGTTGGATTTCACTCTTAGCTATTGATGACTTGATTCACTACTTCCGTCAAGCAATGCTTGCAAATGGAGGAGACACTTCGGGTGACGTGGATGCGTTAACTGAGCCGGGGGTTGTCACCCTACGTAAGGGAATTGGTAATCTCTACCCCGAAAGCGGCCAACTGACGACTATTGCCACCGAATGCAGCCTTGCCGGGAGCGGTCGAGTATCTGCAACAAGTGAATACACCGCGGGTGTCACATCCATTTCACTGATAGAAACATCAACCTCAGATGATCTGCAGAACTGGTCGGCATGGCAGGCAGTTGGAACAAACGGCGAACTGACCTCGCCGAATCGTTCATATATCCGCTACAGGGTAACACTCACCACCAGTGATACAATGGTTACACCAAAGCTACTCGATATAACGCTTCATGATATCCCAAAATCTCCGTATGAGAAACTGGGTTTTGCCCGCCCTGTTATTTTGGATGAGAACGGAGCGTGGGAAACGGTTCTGGAGAATGCTTATGACATCATAGTTACGGGCGAGATCAACGGAGCGGACACCTTGGAATTCAAGTTGCCTTACAGTGACCCGAAGCGCATAATGCTCGACAACGAGAAGCAGGTACAAATTGCTGAGGATGTTTATCGTATACGGACAATGACGGATGAAAAAGGCTCGGATGGCAACAGCATACTCACAACGGTCTATGCGGAAGCAGCATTCTATGACCTGACTTTTTCTGCAGAGAAACAACCAGTTGAATTCAACGCTGACCTGCCCGCTGTTCCGATGGCATTTGCACTTGCGGGTACAGGCTGGGAAGTCGGTACAGTAAATGTAACCACACTGAGAACATGGACCTGCCAAGAAAAAAATGCACTCTCCATACTACGAATGGTACAGAACATCCATGGCGGCGATTTGGTATTCCACAGCAGGGACAGACGGGTGGATTTACTGACATTCAGCGGAACAGATAGCGGAGCGCTCTTTGCCTACCGTAAAAACTTGACTGGGATTAAGCGTGTAGTTGATACCCGGTCCCTTGTCACGAGGCTCTATGCTATCGGTAAGGACGGCATGACGTTCGCTGCAATCAATGGTGGCAAGGACTACGTGGAGGACTTCAGCTATTCAAGCGAGGTGCGGGTAGCTACCCTTGACTGTTCTAATTTTACAAACCCCTATCAGATGCTTGAATTTACCAATATGCGGCTTGCCGAATATGCAAAGCCCCGCGTATCCTATGTCCTATCGGCGATGGATTTGTCCGTGCTGACGGGCTATGAGCATGAGCGATGGGATTTAGGTGACATTGTAACCGTTGATGACAGGGATTTGAATCTGACCATTAAAACACGAATTGTACGCCGCCAGTACAACCTTCAAGAGCCATGGAAAACCGTACTGGAACTCTCCACGAAACTTAGAGAACTGGGCGACTCTTCCTCCTCGACGATTGCAGACCAGTTCGACCAAAGCAACCTCATCGGGCAGGAAATAAAGGATATGGTACCGTTCAACCATCTGAGAAATAGTAGAGCCGATGACGGCTTCGCCTATTGGCAAAATAGCGGTTTTGAAGTGGATACTGAAAACGGTGTATCCGGTACAGCTTCCTTTAAGGCAGTTGGCGTAGCGAATATGACCAAAAGTATGGCCCAAACAGTTTATCCGGCATCAAGACGCAGCTACACCATATCGGCGCAAATAGGATCGAATAACCTAAGCAAGGGAACGAACGGACAGGTCGGTATCGAGCTAGTATTTGAATACGAGGACGGGACAACCGAAACACGATTTATTGATTTGTATTGAGAGGACGGTGAATTTGCATGGTATCTTTTCAACAAGTGGCGCGGGATGCATCCCCCAAAGGTTATGGCAGGCTGCGTTCCATCACCATTCGACTCGTTATACAGAATTGCACGGGAGAAGTATTTTTCACCGATCTAATGCTTCAAGCAGGTGTCGTTGCAACGGGCTGGGTCGGCCATGTCTGTGAAATTCAATGGACTCTCGATGGGTAGGTGGTACTTATGGTCATTAACAACTTCATCCGATTTGCAGAGGTAATAAAACTCAAACAGGACAAACGAATCGTTAGCGTAACCATCCGACCACTCATAGCCGACTGTACTGGCGAGATTTACTATACCGACCTTCAACTTCAAGAAGGCGACAAACTAACAGGCTATACGCCCCACAACAGCGTTATGCTCCGAAGTAGCGGAAATACTCCTCGCTACCAAAATGCCGTGGTGCGTGGCAGTGCGACTCTTGTCCTTTTTAATACTGGAGAAACCTCAGCGGGTCTTGATTTATATATCTATCCGAAACAGCCAATGTCGGCGGGAAGCATTGAAATTTCACAGGGCATGGGTTCGCATAAGTGCAAATTTACATCGGCGGTGAATGCGGGTGATGAATTTGCCTTAAAAGCTGTGGCAAGGGAATGTCTGCGAAATGGCAGTCCCACATCCAAGGATGGATTTTACCAATATACCGCCGCTTATGACAGCAAGCATCAGATTAAGCTGGAAAGCGGAAAATCGGCGAGGGTCTACCTTGAATATGTAGAAATGATGGAAGGAGATCCGCGCTTATGAGCAGGGATTATCTTAGGGGAAAGAAATGCATGGTATGGTCGTTCATGGGCAACACCCGAATGCACCAAGCCTTGAATAATTACGGAGACCGTTTTGAAGCCGTCGGCATTTTCACTTTCGAGGTGGACATATCAGGAACGATAACCGAAACAGGTACACCGATATCCAGCATGATGCCATACATCAACAAATGGCCCAAAGTGCGTTGGTTTCTTACCGTGATGAATCACGGGACAGCTTCTATATTCACTGCTCTGCGGAATAACGAAAATGGTGCAAAGACTAAGTTTCTATCTGAGTTAGTGCGGATCATGCAGAAATACCCGTGGTGCGCTGGTGTGGATATCGACTTGGAGCGCGGCGGCGGATACGAGAACAAGGACGCAGCGAATATTCTCTTTCGAGATATATACCAAACCGTCAAAGCGTACAATCCCGCCAAACTGGTCAATATCTGTTTGCCCGGTATGACTGGCGTCCAAGGCTCGGTCGGTGGTGAGAACTGGTGTGTCTATGCCGATCTCGATGCGTACTGCGACACGGCAGCGATTATGTCCTACGGTATGTCTTGGGCTGGCAGTGCGCCGGGTCCTGTCTCTCCACGTGACTGGCTTGTCGGTGTGTATGATTATGCTGCCAGAGTAATGAACCCACAAAAAATTTATATGGGTTTGCCGGGTTACGGTTGGGAGTGGCAGATATATGCAAACCCTGACGACCTCGGCAAGACATATCGTGGTGTGTCACTTACCTACTATGCCGCTAAAATATGGGCAGAGGGCGGGTATAACTTTACAGGTAATGCTCCTCCGCAGCCGATGATACCGTGGCTTGCCTACTGGGACGATTACGATCAGGTACCGTATATGCTACCTCAAGTATACGATTATGCTGAAGGTGGCGATGCAACCAGCCGAGAAGCCCCTATCATCGGGGAAACCTACAACCGCCGACGATACTTAACTTGCTACGGGAAAACACAAAAGGCAGAGTTTGGCACAATCTATATTGACCGGGACGGTGTACCGGATAGTTATACAGAGGGTGTGGTTATTGGCAACGGAATGATTACGCTCTCATCAGAAACGGGTACAGCGACCTACGATTTTACCGTTCCGCAATCGGGAGTTTATGATGTTGCCGTCCGTATCTGCTTTCCGTATTGGGATAAGAACGGTATCAACATTTCACTTGACGGTTCCTCGGTCGGATTTTATGAAAGCCGCCTATGGTGGCCATATTGGAGAAGCACCTTCTGGATGGCTCTTGCCAAAGGGCGCAGCTTGTCGGCAGGAGAACACACCATCACCGTTGACGGCGGTGTGGTTGGCGCACAGTTATATGGCTTTCGTATTTGTTCATCATTTTCAGAACGGCCCTCAGCGGGTTCAGCTACCTTTGAACTCTCACCGCGCAGTTTCAAGGACATAGATGGGAGTATGGCTGTTCCGGATAAAGGCTTCAAGCTGACCACCGAGATTCTTCGAAGAAAACCCGACTCGGCTTTGGTGTGGTATGAGGACTTCCGGGACCCCATCACACTGCAAAGCACTTACTGGACTACGCTTTCAGGCAATTGGGCCGTCTGGCGAAGCGATGAATATGCAACCGGCAGGGTTTACTCACAGCTGGAAGGTAGTGGCCAGCTTGCCTGGAGATATGACAGTTTCTCTGATGTTCATCTTCGAGC
>URPG01000019.1 GCA_900549675.1 uncultured Oscillospiraceae bacterium
GGAAAAAACATAAAAAGGTGTACTCGAATGGAAATAAAATATTTCTAACCTAAATATTGAATTAGAAATATTTAGAGGAATAACTTCTTATAGTGGTATTATCTGGCAGAAGCTATTCGACAGATGAAAGTAGACTAGAGTGAATATAATTTACATATCACCTGTAATATCGATTATAATAGAAAAAACAAAAGGATGTACTAATAAATATGTTGAATTTTGTCAAAATGTAAGATTTTGTGCTATATAAAGGGGGTGGAAGAATGCCTTTTTTGGCATCACAATTAAATAATTTAAATCCGCAGGAATTAACATGGAAAGTGGAAAGGTATGAGGTGCTTGCGGGGCATCAATTTGAGAGAAAGAAGCACAGTCACTTTGAGTTTGAACTTATATATATCACTTCAGGCAAATGTGAAATGTTTGCGGGCGATTCCTTATATAAACTCAAAGAAGGACAATTGATGTTTATTGACAGCCAGGTGCCTCATGCAATGCAGGTGAATTCAAAAGAGGTTTGCCGTATCTTGTTATTAGAAATAAGTGTTAAAAAAACAGATAAACATGAAAAATTTTGCATAGCAGAATTTTTAAAACAAAAAGAAAATTCTCTTTTCTGGCGTGCAGAGCATAAAGTAGCTGTATTTGAAGATCCCGAATTGCTGTTATATCATCAAATTAACAATTTGTTTCGTCTGCTGAACCAGCAAAGAAATGAATTGGAAATTTTTTTACAGGTTTCTCTATTGTATTATGAGATTTGCAGGCAATATTGGCAGACAAGCAAAGCTGCTACCGGTAATTTATCACCGGACATACAAGCAGCTCTGCATTTTATTGAAGAACATTATGAACAAGAAATTAAAATTGAAGATGTTGCCCGTGCGGCCCGTCTTTCTCGCTCTCGTCTGCAACATAAATTCAGAATGCAAACCGGGTTGACAGTGATTGAGCAGGTTCACAGGCTGCGTGTGAAAAAAGCACAGTATCTTTTAGAAACAACAAATCTATCGGTTTTAGAGATTGCTTTTCGAGTGGGATTTAACAGTCGTCAGCATTTTACAGATGTGTTTAAAAAAATAAGTGGGATGATACCTAATATGTATCGTAAAGCCAGAAAAAATTCTCTTTTGGATAGCTAGATATCCTCATAGTCAAGGCACTTTCCACAGTCGATGTACGAACTGTGGAAAGATAAAATGAAATACCGATATCTACATTTAACAAGAAAACAAAAGAGGAATCAAAGATTATCCTTGATTCCTCTTTTTAATTTTGTCTAATTTTTAGGGCACAAACAGAAAGGCAAATCTTTACTCTGGCTTTATTGCAAATCGGAATGTAAAAGATTCATCATTCAGCCGGTATTTTTCCAGCAATTCAGGACCGCAGCTGTTGGAGCCGATACCGCTTTGCCGGTAATCCAAGCAATAAACAGTGTAGTCGGATTCTTCCAATTCATAGTTGTGTGCTTTAGCGGTAAGCTCTTCCTGTGTATAATGAGAAGCATTGAAACAGAAGGGTGTTTCAGCAGTGGTCGTTAGGGCAAACAATCCATCTGTCAGCGTAACATAACGACAGCCATAGTGTGAGCCGTTCTCCTGCGGACGAATATAATCTTCATGCATATCGGCTACCTTATCTGTAAAAATACCAAGATAAGAAGCACGTCGTTTATCCGGGTAGCTTTCAAAAGGACCGTATCCGAAATATTCGGTGCGGTTGAAGCTTTTGGGCATAAACAGGCGAATGCCGAATCGAGGCAAATAGGGGAAAGTAACATCCCGCTCAACAGAAAGTTCGGAGAGGATTTTTCCGTCAGCGTCAATTTCCCATACCGCCTGTATATCTAAATGCTTTTTGATAAAGATAGCTGCAATGCCCAGTGAAACAGTAAGGCGAACACTGCCTTTTTCGGTATTTTGGACATTAACGCTATAAACCTTTACAGTGGAACGGTCATAGCCTGCCTCCATCCATTTTAATTTAATGTACTGGTCGTTATCCGTAGGAGCACGGAAAATATTCCATTCCATGGGCTTTGCCAAGAAGCTCTGATTACGATAATTTAAAGAAGTAAATAAACCGGTATGTTTATCAAATTCATAGCGGAAAGAATCTGTAAAGATGCTCACAAAACGAGAAGTTTCATCAAAATGAACGGCTCCTTCCACAGAAGATTCCAATTTGTGATTTGCTTCGCAAAGCAATAAATCGTCAAATCCAAAAGAATGACCGGCCGGGTAAAACTCTGTTTCATGATGAGCGGTGTATTCAATAAAGAGAGTGACATCACCCTCGGTGGGTACTTCTTCGGGCAGGGTAAAGACAGCATTGCTGTGCGGTTCAATGTTTAAGCCGCTGATTTCACCGCCCCAAAGGGTTTCGCCGTTTTGCCGAACCTCATAGTGAATATCAATATCTCCCTCTGTGGAAAGGAAATCCAATTTATTGGTGAGAACCACAGATTGAGATTCTGCCTCCCACTTTGCTCGAATCGGGCGCAGGCAATTTTTATACTCTAAAAGTCCGGTGTGAGGAGTTCTGTCCGGATAGACCAGTCCGTCCATGCAGAAGTTTCCGTCGTTATGGACATCGCCGAAGTCGCCGCCATATCGATAGATTTTTTTACCGTCGGGGGTGGTTCCGCCATACACACCATGGTCACACCATTCCCAAGCAAATCCGCCCATAAAACCGTCATAACGATAGATTTGCTCCATGTAATCCTCAATGTCGCCCGGCCCGTTGCCCATGGCATGGATAAATTCACATTGTACAAAAGGCTTTTTGCCCTCAGGTTCTGCAAAATATTCATCCACCCATTGAGTAGAGGCATACATTTTACTGAAAACGTCAAGGCAGGAGGTGTCAGGTGTTTTACCGGGCAGAGTGGTTGATTCATTCTCGTAATGTGTAAAACGGGAGGGGTCATATTCTTTGACCCAGCGGCAGGCCTGCACAAAATTTTCGCCGTAGCCGGATTCGTTTCCGAGCGACCACATAATGATCGAGGCATGGTTTTTATCGCGGATAACATTGCGCTGAACACGGTCTAAAATAGCCTTGGCAAAGCGTTCATCTTCTGCTAAATAGGCATAGAGATTGAGGTCATACCCCTCTTTCATTTCAGCACAGCCATGACTTTCAATATCACTTTCCGAAATGACGTAGAATCCAAGCTGATCACAAAGCATGGCAAACCACGGAGCATTGGGATAGTGGCTGGTACGAATTGCGTTAATGTTGTGCTGTTTCATTAAATACATATCCGTAAGGGCCTGCTCTTGGCTAATGGTATAACCGGTTACGGGGTCGCTGTCATGGCGGTTGGTGCCCTTTAATTTGATATTGACATTGTTTAGGTAAAGCACACCGTCTTTGATGTTCAGACGCCGCAGACCGATTTCCTGATAAATATATTCTTCCTCTGTGGTAAGAATAAGCCCATAGAGTGTGGGCTGTTCGGCACTCCATAATTGTGGGTTTTCCACAGAAAACGAAACAGAATTTCCGCTAACCGATTTTTCTGCCAATACTTCACCGGCAGGAGAAAGTAATTGCGCTGTTACAGCGGTTTCGCCCCAAAGTGTTAAGTCTACTTGGATATCCGCATGAGAAAGGTCTTGAGAAAGTTCTGTTTTTGCGAAAAAATCAAAAACAAAATTCTGGGGGCGCTGCAGAATATACACATCACGGAAAATGCCGCTCATTCTCAGCTTATCTTGGTCCTCTAAATAGGTGCCGTCAGACCATTTTACTACCAATACAGCGATGGCATTCTCGCCTGCCTGTAAAAACTCGTTAATTTCAAATTCGGAGGTGGAATGAGAAACTTGGCTGTAGCCGGCAAACTGTCCGTTTACCCAAAGGTAAAAGCAGGAATCAACGCCTTCAAAGTTGAGGAAGTTACGTTTTGCTAAACCTTCTTCATCCATATGAATGGTGCGCATATAAAGACCGCACGGATTCTCGTCCGGCACATAAGGAGGGTCAAACGGAATGGGATAGCGGATATTGGTATAATTGTGGCGGTCATATCCATGGTTCTGCCAACAGGAGGGTACAGGAATAACGTCCATTTCTTCTTCATCAAAGTAGAGGAGGTTATCATCATCAGCTTTCATCACTTCTTCAAAAGAAGAATAAAAAAGAAAATTCCAATTACCATTTAAATTGATTAGGCGTGAAGAGTTTCTGGAAGTAGCTTCCAACTGTGTGGCGGCAGGAATATACCAGCTTCTGTTTGGTGTTGTACCGATATGCAGAACTTGAGGATTTTCATGTAATTTTTCTGGATTCATGTAAGTCCCTTTCTCCAAATTTGGTTTTTTAATTGACGTGATAGTTTCAATGCACTATACTTATGTACAAGATTACTATTGAAAGCCAAAATAGTCAATATCAATTCAGAAATTAAAAAGACTTTTATGGTACAAGCAGGAGGAATCTATGACACTTGCCTATATATCATCAATTTTATTTGTATTGCTGATTGGAGGAGCCGTGCACCAACGTAAAAAGTGGATGCATGGTTTCGTGAAAAACATACCGCTTGCCGTCAGTATTTTATTTGCGGCGGCATTGGCGCTTAGGTTAATTTTAGCCTATACACAAGAAGGCTTGGTAGCGGACATTAATACTTTCAAAACATGGGGCAATATCACCAATCAAGTAGGATTTTCTGCAATTTATGAGCAAGATATTTTTCTGGATTATCCGCCCGGCTATCTGTATGTACTGACGCTGCTTGAAAAAATACGTTTGTTTTTTGGGATTCCTCTTGGCTCGCAGGAATATACGTTTTTAATTAAGATGCCAGCCGTTTTGGGTGATTTATTCTGTGCGGGTGTTCTTCTCCGGCTTGCCAGACAAAAGCTTACCGATAGAATGTCTTTGTTTTTAACGGCCGCCTATTTGTTTTGCCCTGTGATTCTTTTGAATTCAGCGAACTGGGGACAGATGGATTCATTTTGCGTTTCCTTTTTCCTGCTGGCCGTTCTTTTGCTCTATAAAGAAAGATATATTCTCTGTGGTGCCGTATATGGACTTTCTATCATCATAAAACCACAAATGCTCACCTTTGTGCCGCTCTTTATTTTTTATGTGATTCGTAAAAAAAAGTACCGTTCTTTGGTTTTTGCCCCTCTGGCGGCATTGGCAGTGATTATTGTAGCAGCAACCCCGTTTACACAGAATTTCAATTATACTTGGCTGATTGAACAGTACGCCGAAACAATGAATGGTTATTCTTATTATTCGGTAAATGCTTATAATTTCTGGGCACTGATTGGATTAAACTGGAAAGCTTTGCCGGAAAAAGGTGTGGTTTCGCTTTTTTTAACAGCGATTGGACCTGCTTTAGCGACTGCTTTCTGCGGATTATTAATATTCAAATCCAAACGGGATGATGTGGTTTTTGCTGCACCTATTATTTTGATGTCCGTGGCGTATATGCTGACAGTGAAAATGCATGAAAGATACATTTTCTCTATTTTGATTTTTATTTTACTTGTATTTATTTTTGTACAAGACCGCAGGTTAATTTATGCTTTCTTAGCGGTCACATTCACACATTATTTAAATGTAAGGCATGTATTGGATTTATACCGTATTCACGGACCGCATTATGATCCCAATAGCCTATGGGTGAAATGTGTGTCACTGCTGCAAATGGCAGCTCTTTTATATCTGCTCTGGCTGCTTTACGATATTTATGGAAAAGACAGGATTTTCAAACTTAACGAAAATACGACAAATATGAAAAAAAAATGGGGTGATATTTCATTTAGGGAAGTATTTCAACAATATTTTTTTAGATACAAACATCTTACAGCAGTCGGTGCTGTAACGCTTATTTACGCTGTGGCTGCATTTTGGAATCTTGGCTCACATGATATGCCAACGACAGCATGGGTACCGGCAATAGGGGAATCGGTGGTGATTGAAACGTCATATCCCGCTGATACCATTGTTTTTTTGCCGGGTTTAACCGCTGACCAAAATCATTATCGCGCTAGGTTAGGGACAAATGTCACCATAGAAACTTCTGATGACGGTGAAACATGGACGAATCAGGGATTTTTAGAAGATGCCTCAGTGTGGGCATGGAAAGAACAAAGATTGCCCCAACTGGCTAAATTTTTCCGTTTTACCGCCCAAGATGAAAGTGTTGTCATCAATGAAATTGCGCTGAGAAACTCAGTATGGGAAAGATACGAAATCTTAACCACTCGACAGGGCAACGGGCAGGTTTTAATGGATGAGCAGAATATCGTGCCGCTCTATCCTACCTATTTTGATTCAACCTACTTTGATGAAATTTATCATGCCCGTACCGCTTATGAGCACAATTTATCCCTTGAACCCTATGAAAACACACATCCGCCTTTGGGAAAATATTTTATTGGTTTAGGCGTTGAGCTTTTTGGCCTCAATCCGTTCGGCTGGCGTTTTATGGGAACTCTATTTGGCGTATTCATGCTGCCGTTGTTTTATGTTTTACTAAGAAAGTTGTTTGGCAGTCATCGTTGGGCTATGGTTGGCATGATTATATGGACACTTGATTTCATGCATTTCACGCAGACAAGGATTGCTACCATTGATACATATGCTGTCTTTTTTATATTGGCGATGTATACCGCTATGGTGAGTTTTTGTCAGAAAGATATCTTAAAATCGAATTTTTTCTCTCTGTGTAAGCCTCTTTTAGTGAGCGGTGTTTTCATGGGAATCGGCATTGCCTCAAAGTGGACAGTGGCTTATGCCGCTGTGGGACTTGCTGTATTGCTTTTTACTAAGTTGGCTGTAGCCTATGTTAAAATCCCGAGAAAATTGGCAGCAGAACGAAAAAAAAGCGGGCAACGTATTCTGCAAATCTGTCTTGGCTGTTGTTTGTTTTTTATCATTATTCCATTTGTATTGTACTTTTTAGCCTTTTTACCGATGACAGCATTGCCTCATCAAGAGTCGATTTGGCGCTCTTTTGTCAATTATCAAGTGAATATGTTCCGCTACCATGCTGAATTGGTGGCCGAACATCCTTATTCTTCACCTTGGTATGAATGGCCTTTTGTGATTCGTCCCATTTGGTTTTTCTTTACTGACAAATTCTCACAGTCCGGCGTAGTGAGCACAATTTCTTCCTTAGGCAATCCTGCTGTATGGTGGGTGGGAATTCCGGCTATGTTATTTTCTATGATTAGAATTTTTTATAAAAAGGATAAAATTGCTTTTGTGAGTACTGTTGGATTTTTATCGGTCTTTCTGCCGTGGGTTTTGGTTCCCCGTATCACCTTTATCTACCATTATTTTACGGCGGTGCCTTTCCTGATTATCAGCTTGGTGTTGATGTTAAAAAATATTTCTAAAAAGAAAATCTTCTTATCGCCGCTGCTCTCATCCAATACTATTGCGCATGTAACAAGAGGTGATTTGCTGGTGGGGAGTTACCTCTTTATATCGCTGGGACTGTTCATCTTGTTTTTTCCGGTGATTTCAGGTTTACCAAGTTCAAAAGCGTATATTGACTTTTTGGAATGGCTGCCTCATTGGACTTTTACACCGTAATGATTCAAAATGAAAAGGAGAATCTATCATGCGAATTACGACCTTTTATGACCATATTACAGAAATGGCAGAGCAAGAATCCATTTCATTGACCGAAGCACTGCAAAAGGTTTATGGTATTGGAATTGAAGGTGTCGAGGTAATAAATATGCGTAGGGGAAGTCAAAATTGGGTGGAGATGCGTTCTAATTTAGAAAAGGCCGGCATTTATGTATCTGCTCTATGCTACTTCTTTGATTTTAATGCTGAGTCGGCAGAGGCACAAATTGAGAACGCTCTGGAAACTGCCGCAGTACTTTCGGCACGGCATATCATGGTGGTTCCGGGGTTTTATGCTGACGGCGATTCACAGCGGGAGAAAGAAGAAAAGATGAAAAAATCCATCCGATGGATGCGAATTTTATCCCACGAAGCGGAGCTTCAAAATATTTCTTTGATCATGGAAGTCTTTGATGATAAAAATTCTCTTGTGGCTACCAGTGGGGGGTTAAAGAAAAAATTAGAGGAAATTCCGTCAATTGGCTGTGCTTTTGACACAGGAAATTTTCTTTATAGTGAAGAAGATGAACTCGAAGCGTTTGAAGAATTGAAAGAAAGAATTACCTATATGCATTTAAAAGACAGAACCTTTATAGAGCCTGTTAAAGGAGCAAAGGAGAAAGTAACGGTCAGCGGCAGAAAAATGTATGCTTCTCCTGTGGGACAGGGTGTGATTCACATGAAAGAAATTCTTTCGCGGTTAAGAGAACAAGGATATGACGGACCCTTTGCGATTGAACATTATGATGCACCTAATCAATGGCAGTATTTAAAACAGTCTGTGGCATGGCTAAAAGAGCAAATGCTTGAAGGATTCAGCTTTGACTCTTTCAAAGGAGCAGATTAACCTAGAATTAGAAACCATGATATTGTGACAGGCGTGTAAATAATTGTTCGTTTTCTTGCAATACATTCTTTTTCTATGTTATAATAAAAGCTAAATGGATTTGAATTCATTTGCAAGGCGTCGATGTTGATGTATTCGCAATTAATCAATGTAAATTTTAATTCAGAAATAATAAAAGTTGAAAGATAGAACGGAAAGGCGATGGAACATGGCAAATATACTGACCAGATTCTTCGGCAATTACAGCAAAAAAGAACTGAAAAGAATCGAGCCTTTAGTCCAGGCTGTTTTAGAGCGTGAGCCTAAATATAAGGCAATGAGCGATTCTGAACTGAAATCACAAACCAATATCCTCAAAGAAAGATTGAAACAGGGGGAAACTCTGGACGATATTTTGCCCGATGCTTTTGCCACCGTTTGCGAAGCATCGGAACGTGTTTTAGGCTATCGCCCCTATAAAGTACAAGTTATCGGCGGTATTGTCATTCATCAGGGGCGTATTGCCGAAATGAAAACCGGTGAAGGTAAAACACTTCTATCTGTTTTACCCGGTTATTTAAATGCACTCTCCGAAAAAGGCGTTCATATCGTGACGGTGAATGAATACCTCGCCAGTTACCAAAGTGAAATGATGGGGCGTATTTATCGTTTTTTAGGGATGTCTGTGGGTGTTATTTTCTCCGGTATGGAGAATGATGACCGTAAAAAAGCATATGCGGCGGATGTCACTTATGGTACCAATAATGAATTTGGCTTTGACTATCTGCGCGATAACATGGTGATTTACAAGGATAGAAAAGTGCAAAGGGGCCACGCATATGCCATTGTGGACGAAGTAGACTCTATTTTAATCGATGAGGCAAGGACGCCGTTAATTATTTCCGGTACCGGTGAAAAATCTACGGAGCTTTATGGTGTGGCAAACGCTTTTGCCAAAACACTTAAACCCATTGTTGTGGTGGAAACTGACGAAAAAGAAGACAATGATGAGCTTTATAAAGAGTATGATTATATTGTCAATGAAAAGTTAAAAACCTGTTCTTTAACCCGCAGGGGCGTTAAAAAAGCAGAAAAGTTCTTCAACTTAGAAAATCTAACCGATGCCGAGAACATTACAATTCAGCATCATATTAATCAGGCCATTAAAGCACATGGCTCCATGAAACGAGATATTGACTATGTGGTGCGGGACGGTCAGGTTATCATTGTTGATGAATTTACAGGGCGTTTAATGTATGGCCGCCGTTACAATGAGGGCTTGCATCAAGCGATTGAGGCAAAAGAAGGCGTAGAGGTAGCCAGAGAAAGCAAAACGCTTGCCACCATTACATTCCAAAATTATTTCCGTTTGTATGACAAGCTTTCCGGTATGACCGGTACGGCTATGACGGAAGAAGAAGAATTCGGTGAAATTTATAAGCTTGACGTGGTGGAAATTCCAACCAATAAGCCGATGATTCGTGAAGACTGCCCCGACGTTGTTTATAAAACCGCAAAAGCTAAGTTTGAAGCGGTTATCAAAGATATTGTAGAGCATCATGAAAAGGGCCAGCCTGTTTTGGTGGGTACCATCAGTATCGAGCGCTCTGAAATGCTATCCTCTATGCTGAAAAAAAGAGGGATTCCTCATGAAGTTTTAAACGCAAAATATCATGAAAAAGAAGCACAGATTATTGCTCAGGCAGGCCGTAAAAATGCCGTAACGATTGCCACCAACATGGCAGGCCGCGGTACGGATATTTTACTTGGCGGTAATGCCGAATATATGGCGGTTTCTGAAATGCGCCGCATGAAATATAGTGAGGAGCTGATTGCCGAGGCAACCGCTTTCGGAGAAACAAACGATGAGGAAATTTTAGCGGCCCGCAAGGTTTTTGCAGAATTGAACCAAAAATACAAGCAGGAAATCGCACCTGATGCAGAAGAAGTGCGTAAGCTGGGCGGATTATATATTATCGGCACAGAGCGGCATGAATCCCGCAGGATTGATAACCAGCTGCGAGGCCGTGCCGGTCGTCAGGGTGACCCCGGTAAGAGCCGTTTCTATATTTCTCTGGAAGATGATTTAATGCGTCTGTTCGGCGGCGAGAGAATCCAAATGCTGATGGACCGCTTAAAAATGGAAGACGATGTTCCTATTGAAGCCAAAATGGTGAGCAACACCATTGAAAGTGCCCAGCGCAAATTCGAGAGCAGAAACTTCGCGGCCCGTAAAAATGTGTTACAATATGATGATGTGATGAACGTACAGCGTGAAATCATTTATAAGCAGCGCAACGAAGTGCTTGACGGTCTGAATATGAAAGAAAAAATTCAGAAAATGATAGAAGATTCTATCGAGAGCACGGTCAATAAATATATGCCCAAAGCAATGCCAAAAGACAGTTGGGACCTTATGGGTCTTAAACAGGAGTATTTGGGTTGGCTAATTGGTGAAGAAGACTTAAATTATTCAGAAGATGAGCTGGAAAATATTGAACCTGAATTTGTAGCCGGCGAAATTAAAGACAAGGCCAAAGCTCTTTATGAAAAACGTGAAGCTGAATTTACCTCTCCGGTTATGCGCGAAATTGAGCATGTGGTATTGCTGAAAAATGTAGATGCCGAGTGGATGGACCATATCGACGCTATGGAGCAGCTGAAGGACGGTATTCGTTTAAGAGCGTATGGTCAGCATGATCCTGTGGTGGAATATCGTAATGAAGGCTTTGAAATGTTTGAGAGTATGATAGCCTCAATTAAAGAGAGAACCGCTAAAATGGTATTGACAGTTCGTCTGCGTACGCCTGAAGCACCCAAGCGTGAAGAAGTTGCCAAGGTAACAGGTACTAGTGCAGGGGGCGGTAAAGAAAAAACAAAGCAGCAGCCAATTACCAAGGCAAAAAAACCGGGCAGAAATGATCCTTGTCCCTGTGGCAGCGGCAAAAAATACAAAAAGTGCTGCGGCAGAGATCAGTAATTGTTAAAGGAGAAATCTATGAAGAAAAGAATAACCGCTTTTCTGGGTGTTGTGCTCATTTTGCTGACCGCAACAGGCTGTAATGTTTTTCGCTCAGAATATCCGGACTACGATGTTTCAGGATATATAAAGGCTTTGTTGGACAGCAGTTATCTGGGGCAAAATGAAGAATTAATCGATATCACCAATCAAAGTGAAGAAAAGGCCAACGAGAATGTGAATCTTACCATCGACAACGGTGTGATTTACTTTTGCAATGCATTTCAAATCGGTGACAGAGCCTCTGAAAGCCAGAAAAATGAGATTCGGGAAATTGTGAAAAGTGCCTATGCATTGTCCAAATATTCAGTAGCCGAAAAACAAGAAACAACCTCTGGTTATGCCGTTAATGTTGAGATTGAGCCGCTTTCTGTATTTACGGATATCCTGCCGCAAGCAGAAGAGTTGCGCTTAAATAAAGAGGCATTAATGAATCAGGCAGGATTGGAAATTCCTTTTACAGAAGATACTGCTTCGGAAGAGGAGCAAGATTTATCAGATGAGTTCGATTCAGATGAAAGTATCGATGATGAAATTGATTCTGAAACAAACACCTCTGAAATCGATGAAGAAACGTTATTTTCAGCTTATATTGATGAAGTAATTAAGATGAGTAAAGCGAAAATAAACGAACCACCTGTTTATGACAGGAAAGTGACAGTTAAAATGGACATTTTGCGGACAGATAAGGGTGAATTGAAATTAAATACCGTTCAACTGCAAGAAATCGATGAAAAAGTAGTGCTGTTTTCTCCTCTTGCGCAAAGTACGGTGACCTCCGAGTCATAAAAAACAGCGGCTTACTGGTATGTACAGTAAGCCGCTGTTTTTTTTAAATACAAAATAGTTATTTTATATCCAATTTTACGTTAGAAATATTCAAAAAGTTCATAGCAATCCATGCAATTCCTCCGTAAAGTGGTGCCTGCTCTGCCAAAATACTGTTCTGAACAATGATTTTGTTAGCAAACGAACTAGTTATATTTTGTGATAAAAGAGAAATTAAATTGGGGTTTTTACGATAGATTGAACTATTGATAATAACCATCTGCGGGTCAAAAAAAGTTGTGATATTGTTGATGCCAATGGCTAAAAATTCAGTATTTTCATGCAGCAGTTCACACGCAAAATCATCATTTTGCTGATAGGCCGCCGAGAGAATGTCAGAATTCACCATAGACAACCCTTTCTTGGCGGCAAAGCGCTCATAGAGGACCTTGTTGGAAGCGTATTGCTCTAAACAACCATGATTTCCGCAAGGGCAAACATTCCCATGTGGTACGAGGATAGAATGACCAATTTCACCGGCTTGTCCATGCTGACCGGTTTGCAGACTGCCGCCAAGAACAATTCCGGCACCGATACCGCTGTGAACACTGATGCTGATAATGTTATCAGAAGCAGAGGAAAAGCTGTATTCGCCTATGGCGGTGAGGTTGGCTTCATTCTCTAAAATTACAGGATAATGGTAACGGTTCTGCATGATTTCTGCAAGATTTGTTGCGGCAAGGTTATAATAGGGGGTAAAACGAATCTCATTTTCGCAGACAATGCCGTGGATGGCCACTGCAAGACCGACAATTCCATGCGGCGTTTTGGGTGCCATTTGCTCAAAAGAATGAACAATTTCATCTGTCATGCTTAAAATGTTGTCCTTGTGAATGGAAAGTTTTTTATGAATCAAGCTGTGAACAATCTCTCCGTTAAGATAAGAAAGAACAGCGGCAATATAATCGGAACCAATATCCAGCGCAATACCCAGGGCACAATGACCGTTAAATTGCAGCATAATCGGTCGTCTTCCTCCGGAAGAACCGGTATCGCCCGTGCCGACTTCATGCACCAAATAATTTTCGATTAGTGATTTGGTGATAGAAGAAACCGACGCTTTATTGAGTCCCGTTCTAGCAGCCGTTTCGGCTCGAGAAATCGGCTCTTGTTCGATGATAGTTTTTAATACCACCGATTCATTTTGCTCACGAATTAAATATTTATTGACAGCCATAAAAATTTTTCTCCACTCCTTGTCGTAGCTTGACCATGACTTAGTCTACCACAGCAAAGGCAAGAATTCAAATTGAGCCTACATAATTTAAAAAAATATTGAGTTGATACCGATACAAAATCAGAGGTTAGTCTAAATTAACTAAAAAATAACAGGTATTTTAGCTATAAATGTTGAATAAAAAGTTAAATTAGAATTGACAAATTTGATAGATTATGCTACTGTATATGTAGTTAGTTTAATGTAAAAACAAACTTAGAGAGGTGACAAAAAATGGAGTATTTTCCAAACGTCAAAAAAGTAGAATACGAGGGAGAAAAGTCAAACAATATGTTTGCTTTTCATCATTATAATCCCGAAGAAGTCGTGTTGGGGAAGAAAATGAAAGACCACCTGCGTTTTGCGGTTGCTTATTGGCATACCATGACACAGGATGGCTCAGACCCATTCGGTAATCCGGTAAACATACGTACATGGATGGGTAAAACGCCCATGGAAACAGCGAAAAATCGTGTAGACGCTTTTTTTGAATTACTGGAAAAATTGGGAGTCGAATATTTTTGTTTCCATGATGTCGATATTGCTCCTGAGGGTGAATCGCTGGAAGAGTTTTTTGCCAATATAGATGAGATTACGGATATCATCAAAGAGAAGATGAATCAAACCGGCATTAAAATGCTTTGGAATACTGCCAATATGTTTTCAAATCCTTGTTTTGTAAACGGGGCGGCTTCCAGTAATCATGCGGATGTGTTTGCCCGTGCGGCAGCTCAAGTCAAAAAAGGCTTGGATA
>URPG01000020.1 GCA_900549675.1 uncultured Oscillospiraceae bacterium
TGCGTGAGCGAGCCACTAAATCTCTATATATTGTATCACAACCGAATGAAGAGTTAAATAACAAATTATTAATTTTTTTACTGTTTATTATGTCATAAAATGAATTTTTTTGCAAGATTAATACTTTGCCGTTCGGCAAGAGTGTTTTTTCGTCTTTTATGGTCACTGCCCAAGCCTTCGGTTTCTCTGCATAGTGAACCGAAAGAATACCGGCACTGCACTCCAATTGTTTTCCGCCGGGAATGGTCAAACGTGCACCATTGTGCATTAGATTCGCCGCCTGTTCAATATGCAGATAGGTTAGTCGATCCGCACCGCTTTCTTCCATATACCGCTTTACTGCACGTCTGCGAATGGATAAGTGTGCTTTTTTTAACACCTCAGCCGACAAACCGCCTGCCGTTTTCGCTTTTTTCAGCAATTCACAGGCCTGTTCCTGCAAATAATCTTCGTCTAAACGCAAACTTTGCGCCGTTAATGATACAGATTCTACAAACAAAGGATTCATTTTTTGCATCGCAGGCACCACATGGTGCCTAACCCAATTCCTAGTGTAATCATCAGATTCATTGCTGCTGTCATTTGCAAATGTCAAGTGATAGTCTTGGCAGTACCCCTCAATTTCCTTGCGCGGTACAAATAAAAAAGGGCGAATAATATTCTCTCTTTGATATGGTATACCGCAAAGCCCAGTTAACGCTGTTCCTTTGGCCAAATTCATCAATATGGTTTCCGCATGATCATCCGCATGATGAGCCGTAATAATACGGTCGTTTGGATTTTTTACAAAAGATTCAAAGCAGCGATAACGAAAATTTCTGCCGCATTCTTCAAGTCCCATTTTTTGGTGCTTCGCCAATTTTGCGATATCTTCCCGAAAAACTTGAAAGCGAAGCCCTAGCTGTAAACAAAAAGCTTCTGCTATGGCTTCGTCGCGTTGGGATTCTTCGGCTCTGAGCATATGGTTAATATGCACGCAAAGAATTCTGCTTTTTTCTATATTGCGGAATAAAAAATGGGTTAACGCCATGGAATCTGCTCCCGCAGAAAAGCCCACAATAACTTGTCCAGAGGGCGGCAATGCCGATAAATCAGCCAAGCGATCCACTTTATTCATGGTGGATAACCTCCGGTGACGTGAATCTCATAAACTCACCCTGCCAGTGCATCTGCACCGTTTTGATTTCACCATGCCGGTTTTTGGCGATAATACATTCGGCGCTGTTGGCGTCCGCGTCATCGGCGGGAGGTTCACCGCCATTGCTTGCATAATATTCATCACGGTAAAGGAACAAAACAATATCGGCATCCTGCTCGATAGAACCCGAATCCCTTAAGTCTGACAGAACGGGACGGTGGTCCGTACGTTTTTCACTCGCTCTGGCAAGCTGTGACAATGCGATGACCGGCACGTTGAGTTCCTTTGCCATGATTTTTAAGCTTCTGGTGATTTCAGAAATTTCCTGCACACGGTTATCAATGCGCTTGGCACTGGACATCAACTGCAAATAGTCAATCATGATAACATCGATGTTTTTCATGCGCCTTACCTTTGCTTTGATTTCCGGAACGGTGATTCCCGGTGTATCATCTAAATACAGCTCGGCACGAGAAAGTAAATCGCCACCCTCTACTACCCTTGTCCATTCCGCCTCTGTCAATTGACCGGTTCTCAATTTTGTACCCTCTACCAAAGATTCACTGGAAAGCAGACGGGAGGCCAATTGCTCTTTGGACATTTCCAAAGAGAAAAAAGCAACCTTTCTCTTCACTTTTTGCCCGATATGTTTGGCAATATTCAGAGCAAAACTGGTTTTACCCATACCGGGGCGGGCCGCCAAAATAATCAAGTCAGAGCGGTTGAGCCCTGTAATGGCTTTATCCAAATCACCAATACCTGTAGGAAGTGCTTTATATTGCTCACTGTCGGCTGAATTCAGCAAATCCAACCGGTCAAAGGTATCCAAAAGAACTTCTCGGACGTGCTGAAGTCCTTTCATATTTTTACCTTGGCGAATATCGTAAATCCGCTGTTCGGCAGAATCCAATAATAAACCGGAATCTTCTGCCCCAGAGGCAGCATCGCTCAAGATACTTCTGGCGGTTTCCATCAAGGTACGAATATCATATTTATCGCGCACAATGCCCGCATACACATGTACGTTGGAAATAGAGGGCACAATTTGGGCCAATTGAGTCAAATAGACCTTGCCGCTGCCTTCATCAAATGAATCACTTTCTTTCAGGCTTTCCAATACGGTAATAAAATCAATCGGCTGACCAAGGGTAAATTTTTGGAGCATAACAGAATAAATCAGCCGATTATTCACCGCATAAAAATAATCGGCATGCGGCAAAATTTCCATGACTGTCATCAGCGTATCAGGCTCTAATAAAATAGCACCTAAAACAGATTGCTCTGCTTCTAAACTAAAGGGCATGCCACCGGATACGGCCGAATCCAAATATTCATTATCAGCCATAACGGCACCTCCCACTTCCTTAGATTTCAGTTACTTCCACTTTCACATTGGCAGTGATACCCACATACAGCTTGATTTCTGCCATAAAAGTGCCAAAGGTTTTAATCTCCGAAACCAAATTCACCTTTCTTTTGTCGACTTCTACCCCAAATTGTTTTTTTAATTCCGCTGCTACCTCTTTGGCTGTTACGGAACCAAACAATTTGCCCGCCTGACCGGCTTTGGCCTGAATTTTAACCACTTTTCCGTCTAATAAAGCAGCTGTCTTTTTAGCATTTTCCGTTTCGGTTTTCACTTTGAATTCTTGTGAGGCCACAGCATTTTTATATTCGTTCATAGCTTGGGCATTGGCCTCTTTGGCAAGCTTTCTCGGCAAGAGATAGTTTCTTGCATAGCCGTCTGACGCTTCTGCCAACTCGCCTTTTTTACCCATTCCTTTAACATCCTGCAATAAAATAACTTTCATTTTTCAAACCTCACTTTTCTCAATCATCTGTGTTGTCTTGTATGGTTACTTCTTCGAGCTTTTCATCCAATTCTTTCAGTAAACGTTCCTTGGCTTCTTGGAGTGACACATCTTTTAGCTGTGCCCCTGCCATAGTAAAATGTCCGCCGCCGCCAAACGCCTCTAAAATGATTTGTACATTGACATCTCCCAAGCTGCGCCCTGAAATATTGACGTCATCTCCGTTCTGATAGAGGACAAAAGAGGCTTTCACTCCTTGTATCGTCAACAATTCATCAGCAGCCTGCGCTGCCGCAATCCGTGTATCACCTTCTTCCAAGGCGGAAGTGGCAATGGCACAGGTTTTATAAACTTCAGCGTCTGATACCATTTCTGCTTTCTTTTTATAGGATTCAAAAGAATTCGCAAATAGTTTTTTAACTTCAACAGTATCCGCTCCGCATCTTCTCAAAAAGGCGGCCGCCTCAAAGGTTCTGACACCTGTTTTCAGCACAAAATTCTTGGTATCCAGCATAATACCCGACAAAAGAGCTTGTGCAGCGGAAAAATCAATGGCAGAGGATTTGATATACTGCACAATCTCCGTCACCATTTCTGCCGCAGAGCTTGCATAAGGCTCATGATAAAAAATCAAGGTATCTCGGATGTAATTGACCATCATACGGTGATGGTCAATTACAATGACTCTATCTATCCGTTTCAACAGCTCTTCACTCTCCACAAAGGTAGGAGAATGCGTATCAGTAATAATCAGCAAAGATTGCTCTGTATGCATCTGCAAAGCTTCTTGCGGACTGATAAATACCCTCTCGTTTTTATAGTGTTCTTCCACAGCATCCACCAAAGGTCCTGCTAAAGTGCGGCTGCGGTCAACCACGACATTTACCGGCACATCCAAACCTTTGGCAATCACCGCCCACATTCCCACGGAAGAGCCAATACTGTCCAAATCAGAGTTTTTATGTCCCATGACAAAAACTCTCTTGCTGGCACGTACATGGTCTGAAATTGCGGCCGCGATAACTCTGGTTCTCACCTTATCCCGTTTTTCAACGCCTCGGGAAAGTCCGCCGAAAAATTCATAAGCACCGTCAGACTGCATAACGGCAACCTGGTCACCGCCTCGTCCCAATGCCATATCCAATGCCTGTCTGGCAAACCGTTCACTTTCAGATAAATCACCGGCGCCTCTCCCGATTCCGATTGAAATCGTAGCACTCATCTTATTGCCATTGGTGATTTTGCGGACAGAGTCGAGAATCTCAAAACGATTTCTTTTCGCTTTTTCAATCTGTGCGTCATAGGCAATAATCAAATAACGCCCATTGCTCAGCTTTTTGGAAAAGCCTCCCATGGTGTTATTGCCCCAATCTCTGATAATAGCATCTACTTCGCCAACCACACGGGATTCTTCTCCGGCGGGCATTCCTCTGACAAGTTCTTCTCTGTTATCAAAGGCAGCCATACAGACAATCGGTTTCTTTTCCCGGTATTCTTTATGTATTTCTTTATAAAAAGTATCGTCCACAAAATAAAGCACAACGTATCCGCTGGTTTTTACACCGTGTACAGTATATTGTTTTTTTCCAAACGTAATGGCCGTACCGCTGCTAGTGACAATTTGCCGAAGCGTTTTAGGATAAATAAAGCGAACAATATTCTCCCCCATTACCGAGCCGTTTACTCCAAAGTTTTCACGGAAAAGCTTGTTGCACCAAGATACATCTCCTAAGCCGGACACTACTGCAATCGGCAGTGAAAAATCCTCAAGAAAAATGTCCTCTCTGGCACTGAGCACCTTCTGTGCTGTACGAACTGCCGCCGCAACATTTTTACGGAGCATAATATCACTCACAGCCACTCCCAGCACTGCTAAAACCGATACCGTAAGTTCTATGGCAAACAGGATTTTATTATAACGATAACTGATCAGCGACATTATTAAAAGAGCCGCCGACATAAAATAAAATAACGGTGAAACCACCCATACCCGTCTTTTCAATCCATCACCCCGTCTGTCCTTTATCAAAGAATAAGAGAGCGGCGAACCCAGCATTCTGACAATCCGCCGCACCTCTGCGTTAAACTTCCATAATGATTGGCAAAATCATCGGACTTCTCTTCGTTTTACGGTAGAGGAATCGAGAAAGTTCATCTTTAATATTCTGCTTTAAGCCATTCCATTCTCTCACACCGCTGTTCGCACAATCCTCAAGTGTATTATACACCAATTTTTGTGCTTCGTCCATGAGCTTTTCAGATTCTCTGATATAAACAAATCCGCGTGAAACAATATCCGGCCCGGAAGCCACGTGTCCCGTCGCCGCCTCAATAGAACAAACCGCAATAATAATGCCGTCTTCTGCTAAATGCTTGCGGTCACGCAGCACGACATTTCCTACGTCACCCACACCCAGGCCGTCTACCATAACAGAGCCGGCTTGCACATCGGGACCTTTTTTCATATAATCTTCGTGAATTTCTACACAATTACCAATGCTGCCGATAAAAATATTCTTGTCCGGCATTCCCAAAGATTTCGCAATATTGGCGTGCTTTCTGAGGTGTTTAAACTCTCCGTGCACGGGAATAAAGAATTTCGGCTTTACCAAAGCCTGCATGATTTTCAGTTCTTCCTGACAGGCATGGCCTGAAACGTGTACATCATACATGGATTCATAAATCACCGTACATTCACGGCGGAGCAGTTCATCCACCACGGCACCAATCGTTTTTTCATTGCCGGGGATGGGTCTGGCGGAGATGATGATAAAATCGTTTGCTCCCACTTCCACCTGGCGGTGATCTGCTGACGCCATACGGGAAAGCGCCGCCATAGGTTCTCCCTGACTGCCAGTGGTAATCAGCACAACTTCTCCGTCATCATATTGATTAATGGCATTTAAGTCAATCAGCAGACCTTCGGGTATATTTAAATAGCCGAGTTCTGAAGCGATACCCATGACGTTGAGCATACTTCTGCCTGACAAAGCTACTTTTCTTTTATATTTTACGGCACAGTTAATAATCTGCTGTACACGGCTGATATTGGACGCAAAAGTGGCCACAATCACTCGTTTCCCCACAGCCTTGCCAAAAAGAGTGTCCAGTGAATTATTCACCATTTGCTCTGTTTGGGTGTAGCCGGGGCGCTCTGCGTTGGTAGAGTCGGCTAAGAGAGCCAAAACGCCTTCTTCTCCCAACTGAGCGAAACGGGCCAAGTCAATCATACTGCCCTCAGTCGGTGTAAAGTCAATCTTAAAATCACCGGTGTGTACAATGGTACCGGCCGGCGTATGAATAGCCAAAGACACGGCGTCAGAAATCGAGTGATTCACATGAATCAACTCCACATCAAAACAGCCAAGTTTAATATGAGAACCCGCAGGTGTCACATTCAGCTTAACACTGTTGAACAAATTATGTTCTTTCAATTTGCCGCCGATTAAACCGATGGTAAGGGCCGTAGCATAAACAGGCACATTTATTTTTTTCAATAAATAAGCCAGGCTGCCGATATGGTCTTCATGCCCGTGTGTAATCACAACGCCTTTTATTTTTTCATAATTTTTTTCCAAGAAAGTAAAATCGGGGATTACAATATCCACACCATACATATTTTCACTTGGGAAAGCCAGACCGCAGTCGACCACAATCATTTCGTTGTTGCATTCAAATACAGTTAGGTTTTTTCCGATTTCATTCAAGCCGCCCAAGAAATAAACCTTCACAGCAGGTTTGTTGGAATGTTTTGGTGCTTTGGTACGCCGATTGTTTCGCTGTACTTTTTCAGGTTTTTTCGCTTGTTGTACAGCCGTTTTCTTCTCCGCTCTCGGCTTTACAGAGTTTCGATTAACAGGTGCCTGCACAGGCTTTGTTTTTGCCGCATTTGTGTCTGTTGGCGTACCTGTTGGTTTTTGAGTTGTTCTTTTGGGTTGTGCCGGCTTTTGTGCTGCTTTTGTACCGTTACCGGTTCTATTTTGTCTGGGTGTTCTGTTTTGTGTTTTTTTAACTTCTGCCTTCTGTGCATTTTCTTGTACAGCGGTTACCTCTGCACTGGCTGAACTCAACACATAGTCCACCTGCTTTTCGCCGCTTTTTAAAGAAGGCGTATGCTTCATTCTATTTGGTTTTTTATTCTCTATCACTAAGTTTCCTCCTGTTTTTTATTCACTTTAAATTCAATTCTGCTGTTATGCTGTATCAAACCTATACCTGTTTTCTGTAATCCGAGAACAACAAAATTGACACAAAGATTTTCTTTGTGCGTCATTTTGCTCCCTATAGAGTACAAGTTATGCACAATCCGCTGTGTCGGACGTCATAAAATGTAATTTTTCTGCCTTGTTTGTCTTGAACTCCGCAAAAAAATTTCTCTGGTTCGGTCATTTATCAAAAAGGCGGTGAATACCGCTAAAAGCCAATATAAAATAGAGCTGAATCTATATAAAATACCGATGAAGACAGGCTTCAATCGACTATTTGCAAAATATTACTTTTATTGTACCGTTTGCCCTGCGGAATGTCAAGCGAGCTTTTTGACAAACAAAGGATTCTGAATAATTTCACGTTTTTGGTTTTCAAATTCTCCGTAAACTGTTATACTAAATTTGGAACAAATTTCACACTAAATCATTCCTGTCAGAAAGGTATAGGTTTATTATGGGTAATCAAAATTTTATTTATGCAGATAATGCCGCCACCACTGCTTTGCTTCCCGAAGTGCTGGAAGTTATGCTGCCTTATTATACAGAATATTATGGAAATGCTTCTTCGCCCTATTCCATCGGCAGAAAATCCAAAGCTGCCTTAGAGAATGCACGTATGGAGATTGCCGCTTGTTTGGGTGCCAAAAAACAGGAAATTCTCTTTACATCAGGCGGAACAGAAAGCAATAACTGGGCGATTCGCAGCATTATGAAAATGAAAAGTCAGGAAGGCAAACATCATCTCATCACCAGCCAAATTGAACATCCTTCTGTCTTAAATGTTTGCAAGGCTTTGGAAAAATCGGGCGGAGAAGTCACTTATCTCCCGGTTGAGAAAAACGGTATTGTCAATCCGGCTCTTGTAAAAGAAAGCATACGCCCTGCCACTGCACTGGTCACAATTATGATGGCGAACAATGAAATCGGCACGATACAGCCAATCGAGAAAATCGGCTATATCTGCCATGAAAATAATATTTTATTTCACACGGATGCGGTACAAGCTGTGGGGCATCTTCCAATTTCTCTTTCCGATTTGCCCGTTGACCTGCTCTCGTTCAGCGGGCATAAATTTCATGCCCCCAAGGGGATCGGCGGTTTATACGTGAAACCCTCTCTGGAAATTGCACCTCTTTTATGGGGCGGCGAGCAAGAGCGTGCCAAACGACCCGGAACAGAAAATATTGCCGCCGCCATCGGTTTAGCTGAAGCATTAAAGCTGTCTTGTCAAAAAATGGAAGAAAGAAACGCATATGTCCTTTCTTTACGTGAACAACTGATAGACCAAGTTCTGCAAATTCCTCAAAGCTTTTTAAATGGTGACCGGACAGAGCGTTTGCCCTCCAACACCAATTTTTGTTTTGAAGGCATCGAAGGAGAATCCCTGCTTCTGATGCTGGATATGAGAGGCATCTGTTGTTCTTCAGGCTCTGCCTGTACCAGCGGAGCGGCTGACCCGAGCCATGTGATTTTGGCTTTGGGCGTTTCAAAGGATATGGCCCGAAGTTCTTTACGTATCAGCCTTAGCCATTTAAATACCCAAGAGGAAATTGAAACTATTGTCCATGCTATAAATGATTCCGTCACGCGGCTGCGCCGGCTCAATCCTGCCTAAATGATAAAATTATTATTATTGCAAAAATGCCGCCCCTCCCTACGGCGGCATTTTGCATTGTGTATGAATTTCTACTATTATTTTTTCATGTCTACCGTAATCCATACAAGATATATTTTAGGATATATTCTTTGTTATAACATGATTATATGACGATAGAGAAAGGCTTGTGGGCGCCTTTCTCTATCTTTATAATCAATCAAAGCTCTGCTTTCAAAAGGTTTCAAGTCGTGCTTATGGCTGAATATCCCATCTTTCAAAAACAAAGCTTTGCTTAACAGTAGTATGAGTTTCTTCTTAAAAAATATACTCGATTTACAAAAATAAAAATCAAAAATTCTCTATCTTTTTTATCATTAGAACAGAGTTTATCCCACAATGGAGTAAACCATATTTTCCCAGTGCAGTTTTGTTCCGACATCCACTCCGTCCGGCAAAAGTGCAACGGCAATCATCATTGGTTCTCCGCTATCATAGATATCCGTTCTTCTCAAGAAAGCATATTCCCCGTTTATATCTTCTACCATGTATTCATATGGACCCATACTGTCACCTCACTGTATTAAATCCTGTTGCTCAGAATTTTTCTCAAACCATTTCACGGCATAAGAACAAGTTAATCTTGCTTTTTTGCCTTGTTTACGAACGGTATCAGCCGCCGCTTGCATCAGCTTGGCGGCAACACCCTGTCCCCGCAGGGAATCATCTACAAAGGTATGCATAATTTCTACGGTCTGTTCGTCAACTGGCGGAAAATCCACTTCAGCAATGATTTTTCCGTCTTCATTTTTCGCATAGATTTTATTGGTTTCATATATAAAATTCATCTTTCTCTCCTTTTGACACTCTTTTTATGCATGGTGTAATGTTTGCAAGCCCTCTGCCAAAGCATCGGCCAAAGCCAATACATCCTCTTCCGTATTAAAACGGGAAAAACTGACACGAATAGAACTCTCAATTTTATTCTTGTCAATTCCCATCGCCGTAAGCACATGGCTGGGTTTTCCTTTTCCGCAGGCTGAACCAGATGATACGTAAATCTCTTTGGAAGAAAGAAAATGAAGCATCGTTTCGGCTTTCACTCTCCCGGCGGAAAAATTTAGAATATAGGGCAATGCATCTTCCGCAGAAAGAATATTGATATCATTTTTCTGTGAAAGTTTTTCTCTTAACAATGCATTTAGCTTTGCCACTGTGGCGGCATTTTTTTGTATGTCACTGCCCCCCTGTGAAACAGCTTCTGCAAAGGCAGCAATCAGGGGCAGGCCCTCCGTACCGGCACGAATATTTTTTTCTTGTCCGCCTCCGAAATAAGACGGTAAAATCCTTGTCTTTTTAGAAATATACAAAGCCCCCACACCTTTGGGCGCATGCACCTTATGCCCGCTCACGGTCAATAAATCGACACCCAGCTTACCAACAGAAATCGGCATTTTTAAATATCCCTGCACAGCATCGGTATGCAGAATGGCGGCAAGTTTTTTTCTGCGAATGATATCGGCGGCGGCTTTTACCGGTTGAATGGCACCTGTTTCATTGTTCACAAGCATGATACTGACAAGAATTGTGTTCTCATCAATCTCTTTTTCCAATTCTTCCGGGTCGATAACACCCTGCTGATTCGGTTTTAAAAAAGTTATCTCAAACCCCTGCTTTTGCAGTTCCTGCATCGGTTTCAGAACCGAAGAGTGTTCTGCTGCCGTTGTAACAATTTTATTGCCCCGCCTTTTTTGAGCATTAACGGCTCCCAACACCGCCAGATTATTTCCCTCTGTCCCACCGGAATTAAAAATAATTTCACTGTTTTCGGCTGACAGGCTTTTGGCGATTATTTCTCTGGCAGAATCTAGTTCACATTTGGCTTTAAATCCCTTGGAATGCAAAGAAGAAGGATTTCCAAACTCCTCCGTCATCATATAATAAGCTTTTCGAGCGGCAGATTCCAAAACTTTTGTGGTGGCACTGTTATCTAAGTAATGTTCCATTTTTTATTTTTCTTCTCCCTGTGGAGTTTCCGCTATAAGACTCTTGTGATATAAAAGCCTTATCGTTTTTATCCCTTACTATTTTTGCGATATCCCTGCTGAATATCCACTGAATTTATCAATTCTTTTCCCTGATAAAAGCGGGATAAGTTTTCCGTCAGGATGCGCACCACTCTTTCATAAGTTTCCGGCAAGTGATAAAAGCCCGAGATATGGGGTGTAATCACAGCCGTTGGAATTTTCCATAAACGGTGGTCTGGCGGAAGAGGCTCCGGATGGGTTACGTCCAATCCAACCCCCCAAAGTTTTCCGCTCTCCAATGCGTCACACATCGCCTCGGTATCAATAATCATTCCCCTGCCAACATTTAAAAGAATGGAGCCGTCTTTCATCTTTTCAATCCGCTCTCTGGAAATTAAATTTTGCGTTTTTTCGGTTCCCGGTAAACTAATCGCAATTACATCGGCTCTGGGTAAAACGCTGTCCAATTCTTCCTGCGTGCAAATTTCATCGACATAATCGGGTTTTTCTCTTTTGGTGCGGCGCATACCGATCACATAGGCACCCAATGCTTTGCAGCGTTTGGCAAACTCCCCGCCGATATCTCCCATACCAAGCACCAAAACGGTTGAACCATATACTGACTTTACTTCTCCGAGTGATTTCCATGCAAAAGTATGCTGGGCATCCCGATATAAATGCAATTTCTTTTGAATTTCCATAAGCATCGCCAGCATATGTTCTGAAATTGCCAAGCCATAAGCACCGGTGGCATTGGTCAGCAAAGTTTTTTCATGCAGCCTGCCCGGATCCACATATCCTTCCACACCTGCACTGTTGGTTTGTGCCCAAATCAAATTGGGAGAACCATGCAAAAATTTCGGATTTACATTCCCCAATAATATCTCTGCCCAATCCACGTCCTCCTGTGTCACTTCTTTAGGCTTTACAAAGCGAAATTCATAGGTAGGAGCAGCTTCCTTTATTTGATTTATATGATGTTCTTTAAGCGCTATGGTGACCAATACTTTTCTTGATGGATTCATTTCTTCACAACCTTTCTATTTCTTCCAGCCAAAGCGAGACATGAGCATCACTTGGCATACGAAAATCTCCGCGCGGAGAAAGCGTTACCGAACCGACCTTCACACCGTCAGGCATACAAGAACGCTTAAATTGCTGCGCAAAAAAACGTCTGTAAAATACTTTCATCCATTTTTTTATGATTTCTTTGTCATATATACTTTGAAAAGCAGACTCTGCCATACGGAAAATTTTGCTGGGTGTAAACCCAAAGCGAAGCATATAATAAAGAAAAAAATCATGCAGCTCATAAGGGCCTACCAAATCTTCTGTCTTTTGACTGATTTCTCCGTCCTTCGGCGGCAAAAGTTCAGGACTTACAGGCGTGTCTAAAATATCCAGTAATATCTCCTGCAATTTTCCGCCCTGTTCAAAAGCCTCGTAATGTACCAAATGTCTTACCAAAGTTTTCGGCACCGATGCGTTAACGCCATACATGGACATTTGGTCTCCGTTATAAGTGGCCCATCCCAGTGCTAACTCTGACAAGTCACCTGTTCCTATGACAATTCCGCCCAGGCGGTTCGCTAAATCCATAACGACCTGCGTACGTTCTCTGGCTTGGCTGTTTTCATAAGTGATATCAGCCACCTGAGGATCTTGTCCAATATCTTTAAAATGCTGTAAAACTGCTTTTTCTATGGAAATCTCCTTAAAATCCACCCCATATTCTTCCGCCAGTCTTTGCGCATTGCTTTTGGTTCGGCTGGTGGTACCAAAGCAAGGCATGGACACTGTATGGATTCCTTTTCGGTCCAATCCTAAAAGTGAAAAGGCACGAACGGCCACGATTAACGCCAACGTGGAATCCAATCCGCCCGAAAGTGCTAAAACCGCATTCTGACAGCCAATATGCTGAAGGCGTACTGCCAAACCATGTGCTTGAATGTTCAGCACAGTTTGACAACGTTCCTTTCGGGTTGCCTCCTCTTTAGGAACAAACGGCTGAGGAGAAAAGGTTCTTTGCATTTGAAATTTTTCTATTGTCTTTTCTTCCAAAACGAAAGGAATAGCAACCACTCTATCCTGCTCATTTTTCCATGTATTGTTGCGCAGTCTTTCTTGTGCTACGCGATTTAAATCTACATCAGCCGTGGTAATTCCTGTGGAGAAAAGTTCACTTTCTTGTAAAAGCGTTCCATTTTCTGCAATCAGATTATGACCCGCATATACCATATCAGTGCTAGATTCTCCCCACCCGCTGTCTGCATACACATAAGCGGCAGTTAAATGTGCGGACTGGCTCTTGACCAGTTCACGCCGATATTCCGCTTTTCCAACCGTTTCATCACTACAGGAAAGATTTAAAAGCAGGGTTGCCCCGCCTTTTGCCAAGACAATACTGGGCGGCGCCGCAGACCAAATATCCTCGCAAATCTCAACACCTATACAGAAATCTGCCACATTTCCACAAGGGAACACTATACCTGTTCCTATCATAGTATCCTGTCCGGCAAAATGAATGGGGGCCGCGGCTTGTCCCGGTGTGAAATAACGCATTTCATAAAATTCGTTATAATTGGGAATTTCCGTTTTGGTCACCAAACCCAAAAGTTTACCTTTATGAAAAATTCCTGCGGCATTGTATAAAGAACCGCCAAACGGCACCGGCAAGCCCACTGCGCAAACAATATCTAAGTTGGCTGTTGCTAAAAGCAGTTCCTGCAATGCAGCTTCAGCGGCTTGAATCAAACTGTTTTGAAAAAACAAATCCCCACAGGTATAAGCGGTAATAGAAAGTTCCGGAAAAACCGCAACTGTGCAGTCTTTTTCAGCACACTGACGAACTAAATTTTCGATTTGATTTTGATTGTACTTCACATCTGCTACTTTCACTTGAGGGGTAACAGCAGCAACCCTTACAAATCCATCCTTCATTTTCTTTCCTCTGATTCTGTAAATCCCCTGTTCATTTTAACAGGGGATTTGATTTTTATATGCTATATCTGTCTTTTAATATTGTCTGACAACCTTTTATACTCCATACACTAAAATCATCCACCACTACACCTTCCTCTCCGATATTATTATCTGAGGCAACTTATGGTTATGGCACCAATAATGAACTAACCAAAGAGCTTTCATGGAGAGGTAACGCTGACTCTGTACCAGTTGGATCAACAGCCGATGAAGACGGATCTGTTACTGTTGGTGACGTAGAAGAAACAGGAGGCAGCGTGGGAGTGGCAGGAGGCGGCGTGGGAGTAACAAGAGGCGGCGGCGTGGGAGTGGCAGGAGGCGGCGTGGGAGTAGCAGGAGGCGGCGT
>URPG01000021.1 GCA_900549675.1 uncultured Oscillospiraceae bacterium
GTTCAATATGGGGATTCGTGACGAACAAAGAGAAAAACGCTACTGGAAGATTCTTTCCGCTGCCCTTGATTTATTCATTCAAAAAGGCTACCATGCTACAAGAATATCAGATATTACAAAGGCTGTAGGTATGAGCACAGGGCTGTTGTTTCACTATTTCAAGTCTAAAGAAACATTGTATAATGAACTTATTAGCATTGGAATGTCAGGTCCGAACAGCCACCTGCCGAGTGACGCTGACGACCCCTTAACCTATCTTTCGAATACTGCTCAATTTATTTTTGACAGTCTAAAAGAGCATGACTTTACAGGAAAAATGTATATTTTCATGGGGCAGGCATATTATTCAGGCACGGGACCTATGGCGGAGCAATTAAAGCTTATGGAAATGGAAATATACACCACCACTGTCAAGCTTTTCGAGCGTGGGCAAGCCACGGGAGTTATTCGCGACGGTGATCCTTATGCGATGGCGATTGCTTATTGGAGTGCGATTCAGGGTATTTGTGAGCAGATGGCTGTTATGCCAGAATCGCCGTGTCCTAAAGGTGAATGGCTTGCGGATATGTTTCGTAAATGGAGTGACTAATGATAAAATCTAAGAAAAAAGCGAAAAGAGTACTTCTAATGTGGATTTTACTTGCACTAGTAAGCATAGGATCAGTATATTTAATCGTTCAATATGTGTTACTTCAAGACGAGCTTAAAAAAGTCACAATAAGATTGGAAACATATAGCCCGAAAACACTTACTACTAATTTTGGTAAAATAACTTATGCAGACTCTGAGTTGGGTATACCTATTTTGGTAGCACACGGAATTAGCGGAGGATACGATCAAGCCTATGATGCACTCAAAGGCAATGAGGATAGGTATCGTATCATCGCTCCTTCAAGATTTGGCTATTTGCAGAGTGATGTGCCAACCGACACAAGCCCAAAGGCACAAGCCAAGGCATTTGCTCAACTTTTAGATGAGCTAAGGATTGAAAAAGCCTATGTTTTGGGTACTTCAGCGGGTGGAACAATCGCAATTCGCTTTGCACTTGATTTTCCTGAGCGCACTTTGGGATTGATACTATATTCCTCAGCAATGCCTTTTGTGCAAAAGCCTGAAACAGTTAGCGACTATCAAGGTCCACCTGCATTTTTACTAAATAACTATGCTATGTGGCTATTCAAACCTCTGTTTAAGCCTGTTATGGGAATGGATAGTGACACAATTTATCAAATGCTTCCGATAAGTGATAGGCGTGAGGGGATAAAAATTGATTCGATTGTCGTAAACCCAGATATGGGTAAAAATTATGATGACTACCCCATTGAGGAACTGCAAATTCCAACGCTAATTATCGGTGCAAGGGACGATAGGGTTGCAAGCTTTTCGGCAATGCAAGAGGGTGCAAAGCGATTTCAAAATCATGAGTTTATTCCTTTTGATGACGGCGGTCATATGCTGGTGGGGCATGAAGATGAAATTAATCAAATTTTGGAACGATTTATTATCGAATAATTCTTAATTCTTCTTATGTTTAAATTAGCAATTACACATAAGCACGATATAATTAAAGGAGTTTTATGAGTAAAAAACAATGTTTATGGGCAAATTTTGCCTTACTTGCGTGGTTCTTTTTGGATATGATAGGGGTTTATTTCGGAGATACATACCTCGTAACACGCTCGTGGAAAGAAGATGGCATATTTTTTGTAATTTTTGTCGTTGCTTTGATGATATTTATTTTCAAAGAAAATATCGGGAAGTATATGCTTGCAGCTTGGCTGACATTATGGCTGATTACGCAATTTTTATCGCACGAGCTATACACGGTTATCGGCGGAGGAGAAAACAAGATTCGCTATTTTGAGGGATCGATAAAACTCATAAAATCCGACACATTATATATCCCCGACCTATACCACATCATTTTACACATATTAATTGTAATTGCACTTCTCCTTACAATTCGATATATCATAAAAGACAAAAGAGTAAAAAAACTTTAAATTCAAAAGGAGTTATTATGAAGTTCAGAATTATCTCAATCCCCGCTTTTAAAGCAGTGTCATCAGGAGTTGACAAAAATTTCGACTTTTCTGAAAGTGGCATTCTCGGTAAATTCAACGCCTATTTTTCCAAGCTTTTGCCAAAACCTGAGGACAGTTTTTCGCCACGCGATTTTCTTTATTTTGACGAGCAAAAGGGCGGATGGGTTTGGATTTATGCCTTAACAGACTATATGAGTGCAGAAAACTTTGAAACTTTTGATTTTGACGGCGGAATTTATCTGACTTATCATTACAAAGACGGTGATCATGAGGAAAACGACCGCTTGTACAAGGAAGCTTTGAAATGGATAGAAGAATCTGAAAAATTTGAACTTGACAAGCGTGAAAACCATTATTCATTGGGGCATATTATTACACCTCAGGAAGTCGGAAAAGCCTTAGGTTATCACATTATGGAGGCTTTTGTGCCTGTAAAAATTAAATAAGAATTGGAATTACCAAATGACTAAACTATATAATTTGCGAGGTATAGAAATCTCTAAATTTAAAGCTGTATCATCAGGCGAAAAAACTTTTGAAGAATTGTTTGCTAAAGGAGGTTTTGCCGAATGGGTTGAGCATAACCAACAATTCATACAAAAGCATATCTATGAACCTGTAAGTTTTTTATGGCATGAGGGCGACAAGGAAACGTGGGGATGCGGCAAAAATATTTTAATCTATGCGGTTAAAGACGAAGTTACCCCATCTGATGTCAAACCTTATGAATTGATTGAATTTCCGGGAGGGCTGTTTTTAGTAGGGACAGGCGATGAAACTGAAGGTGGAGATCTTAATCAAACGATTGACTGTATGATGTCATGGATTGAACATAGTGAAGTTTTTGATTACGGCGATTTTCCTAAAAGCGGTATGTGTAATATGCCAAATCCTGATGGGGCGTTTGACCGTGCCCTTGGTATTGCCCAACAGCAGGTATATCTTCCGTTAAAATTAAAGTAGAATAGGAGAAAACATTGTGCTTGAAAAAACTTCATTAACAATGAAAAATACATATGTAATTATGTATTATTTAGGCACAGAGCTAAGCCTTGCCATAGGAATTTTACACTTTTTTATCCCGTGAGATTTTGAATGGTTTTTATACATATCGCCAGAAGATGAAAACTTGATTGTATCAATAAACTGGGTGAATTTGTGCTTTTGATTCATGCTTACGGTCTTAGCTTGTTTGCTATTTTATGGCAAAAAAAGGTGCTTTCGGGCTGTGCAGAATCAGTTGTAATGTACGGATTTTTAATGGCATTGTGGATTTTTCGCATAGTTATTACTGTTGTTTTCCCACTGCCCTTTAATGCTGTTAAAGTGGTTGTTTATGGGCAATTAGTGGGTGCTGTTATTATTGCTGTATCATTGCTAGTTCCTTTGATAAGGGTGGTAATGTTGATGATTAATGATAAAAAGGAAAAATAATGTTAAATACAATACCAACAGATGAAGAAATGATCGCTCTCATAGGACAACAGCATTTCGATATATGGGTAAAGCTAACCGAGCTAATCGATACAAAATATGAAATGGAACAGTGGCGGAAAGCGCTGGACTTATGAGTATAAATACCGCAAGGGTGGCAAGACCTTATGTTGCTTGTATGCAAAACCAGACGTTTTGGGCTTTATGCTGATTTTCGGCAAGGCAGAGCGTGAGAAGGTTAAAAATATTCGTGATGAGCTTTTGGTTGAAACTTGCAGGATTTATGATGAAGCTACGACTTTTCATGACGGAAAATGGGTAATGTTTGAGCTTTCGGACGCGTCACTTTTTTCTGATATGGAGAAGTTATTGCAAATTAAACGCAAGCCTAACAAATAAATATTTTAGGAGGATTTATGGTTCACTTAGTTTATTGCGACAACACAGGCTAAAAGGGCGAAAAGGTGTTAGACAAAATTTTATCAGGCACAAAAACAATGAATGTGCGTGGAGCGGCTGGGAGAAAAATTCCGCATAGCCGTGTTTTCGACGGCGAATTGCTGTATTTCATGGAAAAAGGAACAGCACAAATTTCTGCAAAAGCTGTCGTTAAATCCGTACAAAATCATGTCAAGCTGTCCGAGGACGAAATTGTCGAAAAGTTAAGTGACAGCAGGCTTGCACTAACCGACAAGCAAAAGGTTCGCTGGCACAAAAAGTGTCTTTGTCTTGTGGAGTTTGAGCAGGTTGAGGAAATCACTCCCGCCTTTTCATTTGACCACCAAGGAAACATGGACGATTGGCTGATTATCGAGAAAATTGAAGATGTCATTGTTGGGACAAGCATTCCTTATAATTATGAGAAATCGAAATTTTAATTAGGAGAATTAAATTGGATAAATTTGAAAAAGTACTAGAAGAAGGCTTGAAAGAGCTTGAAACTGCATTAGCTGAAAATACACAAAGCCTTTTAGATGAAGCTGAGAGCAACACCGATAATGCAGTGAAAACAAAACGCTATAAGCTACCGATTATCGGTGAGGTAGAAAAAATTACAATAACAAAACAACCAAAGGAGAAAAAATGACCAAGTTTGAAGAAGGATTAAAAGAAATAGAAAAAGTGTGCGGAAACGGCAAGGATAACATCATTTCGCTGGCAACCATCAAGGATTTAAATGAAAGCGGACAACCCCGCCCCGCGGTGCGTGATGTCGATGCCTATTATGAGAACGGCATTTTTTACGTTGTTACATGGGGCGAATCTCACAAAATGCAGCAAATTACACAGAACAGCGAGGCTGCTTTTTCAGTAAACTTTGGGGGCATTTATGGTAATGCTGTTGCAGAAAATCTTGGTTGGGTGTTAAAGCCGGAAAATGCTGAAATCCGGACGAAATTACGCAAAGCTTTTGCCGCGTGGTACGATATTGCTAATAATGAGCAAAATGAAAACTGCGTTATTTTGGCACTTAAAATCACTGGCGCAACGCTGAATATTGACCACGGAGCAATTTTTTATCAAATGGATTTTGTGAATAAAATTGCCACAGGAAAATAATATATACTTTTCCCCTTGACTTTGACGTCGTGTCGTAGTTTATCCTAGAATAAATTCATGAACGACTTCGCAAGTGAATTTGATAAGAAAGGAGGCGCACATGGAATTACAAACGATCTCACAGGTTACAAAGGCACTTGGCATATCAACCAGAATGCTAAGGTATTATGAGGAAATCGGCTTGCTTAAAAGCACACGCATAGCCGGCTATGCTTACCGCGTGTATGACGAAAAGGCACAATTAAAACTTAGGCAAATACTTGTTTTGCGAAAGCTTAGGCTACCGCTAAAGCAAATTGCGGTTTTGCTTGACAACGCGGATATGGTGGAAATTTTGAATATTTTAATGCAAAATATCAATGAGTTAAATGCGGAAATAACATCGCTTTCCACAATCCGCACAATTTTAGAGCAATTTGTCACCGCCTTAAACGCACAGCCAAATGTCAAAGTTATTGCCGACTTAATCAATGATGAAACGTTGTTTTCCCTGCTTGCTCCGCTTTCTAACGAAAAGCTAAATTTCAAGGAGGAAAAAACCATGGAAGACTTACAACAGGCAAGTGAACAGCTGAACAAACTGACGGACAAAGATGTGCGGATTGTGTATTTACCGCCCGCAACTCTTGCGACCTATCAAGTAGAGGGCAGTTCTGAACCAGAGGACGAGGTTTCTCGTGTTATCACAAAATTTGTGCTGGACAACGACCTTGTTCGTATAAAGCCCGATATTCGGCAGTTCGGGTTTAATGCCCCTAATCCGTACGACGAAACAAATATTCACGGCTATGAGATGTGGGTGACAATTCCTGACGATATGAATGTGCCAAAGCCGTTTGTAAAAAAGCATTTCTCAGGTGGAATGTACGCTGCACATATGATACCTTTTGGTGCTTTTGAAGAGTGGGAATGGCTTGCAAAATGGGTGAGCGAAAGTGAGCTTTATGAATATGTCGGTGACTGGAATGCGGGAAATATGTTCGGTTGGCTTGAAGAAACGCTGAACTATGTTAACCGTGTAGCACTTTCTGATAGTGAAAAGCCAATTTTGCAATTAGATCTACTTATTCCGATTAAAAAGAAAGGCTGATATAGACTGGGAAAATGTGTTTGATTGACTACTGAATCCCCGAATTTCACATCAATTTGACATCAGGAGTTCGAGGTAGGTTTATGGGAATTAATCTGATTGAAGGTACTAAAAAGCAGATTGCGGAGTTGATTTTGACATTGGCATATGAGGAAAAATATGTTTAAAAAGAGGTGTTTTATGAATGTTATCAATTTGAAAAATGAAGTAGATAAGGTTTCGGATCTGTATGTCTACGAGAAAATAGGCTTTCTAAATGAACACATCTTAAGTGTGGTGAACGTTGAAAATCGCAGCTTGGACTTTCATGTACATGAGAAATCTGATGAGCTATTCTATGTAATAGAAGATAGCTTTATCTTGGAAACTGAAAATGAAAAATTTGGAGTAAATACAGGTGAAATGATTATTGTGCCTAAAGGCGTTCGTCATCGACCAGTAGTAGATAAATTGACTAAATTTCTAATGATTGAACTATCAGGGACACTTAATAAAGAAAATAGTGGCAGCCTTTACGAAGAATAAGAAATATAGCCGATCCATACTGTCAATGATTATAATCAAGGAGTATAAGGGTGAAATTTTCAAATTTAGAGCAAAGAATTGCACAATCCTATATCAATTTACTTCCGCCTTTTGTTCCAGATAAAGTGGCAATCGTGAGCGTGGCAGAACAAGAACGATTTTACAACATCATAAAAGCCATATACCGATTGGCTTATGATGAGCCTTTGCTTTTTGTGCCTACACTGCATGAAGACGATGCTTATCCGGGGGTAATAAAATCCTATTACGGCAAACCGGAATTGCAAGTGAATATGAAAAAATTCAGCAAGGCTGTTGATGGTTTATTGTTGAATATGTATCGTTTAGGGCAAGGTGAAGATATTAAATTCAGCAAAAGGCAAAAAAATATTCTTGCTAGGGTTGGGATTGAGAATTTGGCAGATTTACCGCCTGCTTGGCGTTGGCTTGCCACGCGTTCTAACACCAATTTAGCAGAATTTTCGTTTGGTTTATTTGATAAAAATTATTCCTATACTTCTGATGTTTATGCACTTTTGCTTGGGGAAGCGGGTTTTCGCAAGCTTGAAAGTTACATGACTAAGCAAGGGTATAAATTGTTTAATATTTACAATATCACAGCCAGCGACTGCAAACTTTCCTTGACTTATGCGAACCCTGCATGGAGCAAAGAACCACCAAATGGTGGCTTTGAATATAAAATTAGGCACACGGGTATATCCGCACGTTATGATTTTTGCTTTCAAGAGCCTGTTTTCTTCGGTTTGTGCATACCGAATGGGTTGAAGGTGTATTTAGATGCTTTTGACACAGCAAGTGATAATATCAAGGACTTTATAACTGAAAATACAAAGCAATGCGACGGTTGCCGATATTGCGTGCAGACGGACAAAACAGGTACACGTCCGCTTGCTAAAATTGCTGTTTCTCACAAGGGAAAAACATATCAGCTATGCCCATACTTCCCTGGGTACAGCTATCGGTGGACGAGTATTAACGAAGAATTGGCTGAACAATTGATTGAAATGCTGGCGTTTATGGATCGTTTTTTGGACCATAAGAAAAGCGTTTGTGCTTAGAAGGGTAAAATGGCGAATTTAACTAAAAACACACAAACGCAAGATACGCTTGAAAAATTAGTAAAGCATGCTTTTCTAAATAAAGAGTTCAAAAGCATATACGAACTCACCGAGGTTTTTTTCAATATTGCTTACCTAGTATAGTTTGAGGACGATACTGAAAGAGTGTTGAAAATTGCTCCTCACCCTGATACTCCCGTGATGGCATACGAGAAAAACCTCATGGAAACTGAGGTTTCTTGCATGAGGTTGGTCGCAGAAAAAGCGTCTGTGCCCTTGCCAAAAGTGCAGTACAGCGATTTTTCTTGCACGATTTGCAACGCTCCTTATTTTTTTATGGAGAAAATCAACGGAAAAAGCCTGTCCCCACAACAAGATAGCATGAGCGATGAAGAAATCAACGCAATTTACCGCAAAACAGGCAATCTGAACAAGCAAATTAATGCGATTACAAACAGCTTTTTCGGCTATCCGAGCCAAGTTGAATTTCAAGGTAAAAACTGGCAGGATGTATTTATGAAAATGCTGAAAACTATGACTTTGGATATGCAAAAAGCAAAGATTAGCGTTGCTATTTCGATTGATGAAATGTTCGCCTTGCTTGAAAAAGACCGTGATGTTTTTGCAGAAGTAACCATGCTCAGCCTTGTGCATTGGGACATTTGGGACGGGAACATTTTCGTCAAAAATAATAAAATCACAGGTATTATCGACTGAGAAAGGTGCTTGTGGGCTGATGTTTTGATGGAGGTTGGCTTTCGCTCATATGCGCAGTCGTCAGATTTTTTGAACGGCTACGGCATGGGGGAATTCACCCTTGCAGAGCAAAAACGCATACTTTGGTATGATGTTTATCTGATGATGGTTGCTGTTCAAGAGCATGTTTATCGTGGGTATGAAGCGGATAATACTTGGGTAATGAGGCTTTACATAAAAGGAGAAATCACATTGATTATCACACCAAACTAGCATTTTAAAAAACAGTGTAAGCAAGCTGTTGAACTGTGTAAGAAAGCTTTTAATGCGAATGTTGCAAAGCTGTTTTATGATGATGGATTTCTCTTTCATGCCGAAATGTATGTTGAAGGCTGTCGGATATTGTTAAATGATTCACACGATGAAGATGTTGCTTTTGGTCATTCTGTATTTTTAGTTGTGACGTTTAATACTGCCGATGAAGTTAAAAAATCATTCTATATTTTTCAATATTGCTGCAAAATAATTCTCCCAATGCGAAAAACAATTACAGCAGTTGTTTTGTTTTGATTGTTGATGAATTTGGCGTAAGATGGGAGCTTATGACGGATAAAACTGGTAAATAATGAGGATATTATTATGCTAAAAGAACTACTTAAAGTAAACGATAAATTTATAGACATAATGAGAGAACAACCTGCTGTGCTAGGTGCATGGTATTTCGGCTCAATTTCTCACGACACATCGGACGAACATTCTGACATTGACATCGTTTTTTTGATTGATGAAAAGCATTTTAACGATATTGATGAAAAGTTGAATATTATGCTTGGCAAGGCTTGTGATGAAATCGTTTTACGCTGGGCAGAGGGCTTTAACAGCGATGCAATTAAGAACTACGGTTATTTAATTCGCCATAACGGACAGCTTTTTCAGTATGATGTTTTTTTGCTTAATCAAGGCAAAATTGACGATTTTATGTGTCAAATCCATTATACTGGATTGAAAAAATCTGATGTCATTTTTGATAAAGACAACAGTGTCAAAGCTTTAATTAGAAAAGAAATAAAAGGTACTCCTTGGCACGCAGATAGGCACTATCTCATTACCACTTACTGGTTTCATGTGCAAATGTCCGCAAAATATTTATTGCGTAAGGACTATTTCAAGCTGGAGGGTGTTCTGCGCATTTTAATGGATACGCATACCTCGCTTTTGCTGTCTGTTTTTGATAAAACAGCTTGGGGCGGAAGTGCAAATAAGCTGCATTCTATTCCTCTAGAAAAGCAAAAACACCTTATGCTTTATGGGTGTTCTTGTGATTTTGGTGACGTTCGTGAGCGTTTAGCAAAAACGACGAAGTGGTTTTGCGATGATGTTAATTCAACCAAAGATACCAAAATGATTAATTACAATAACGAACTGTGTACAACGGTTTTTGATGATTGGAAAGGTAAAACTAAAACATTATAAATCCGACAAATGACCTCTCCTACAACTTTTAGGAGAGGTCATTCTTCACTTCTTAGTAACAGGAATCCAAATTTCTGCACCAAAATCTATTTGCTCATTGCCAAAATACATTTCCATCTCAAAATCGCAATCAGCGTGTTCATAACTTGCCACAGGAAACCATTCGGCATATATGCGTCGCCAAACTTCATGCAGTTTTTTGTCGTCTTTTTCGCTTTTCCACTCGGTAGAAAAAATTGCCCATGTTTGCTTTGGAATATGCAGGGTGGTAAATCCCTCTGCATTTGCTTCAGGTGTCTTTATGCACCCTGCCAAATAGGACATATCGCCATTTGGGTTATGAGAATAGGTGACACCGGCGCCAAGTGATTCTCCACTTTTCTTGCCTGCGGCTTTTAAAAGTGCATCAAATTTCCCGCTTTCTCCATAGGACTGCCAAAATTCTGGAATGTCCCTGTAACACTTGCCGTCAATGACTGTGGTTTTTAACTCTAAACCAAAAATTTCAAACGCTCCTTTTTCCTCAACACGATAATTCATCTCTGATACTCCTTTAATAGATATTGAAAATGTTATTTTGGGAAAGGTTTTCAGCATAGTTCCACTATCCCGCGCCGATAGCGGTGTTACACCATGGAGTGTCTTAAACGCACGGCTGAACGCTTGCGGTGAATCATATCCATATTTCATGGCAACATCAATCACTTTTGTCTTGCTGGTCTGCAGTTCAAAAGCAGCCAAGGTTAATCTTCTGCGCCTTATATATTCTGATAAAGGAACACCAGTAATAAAAGCAAACATTCTCAAGAAATGATAGGTTGAGCAACAAGCAATTTGGGCTGCCTTATCATAGGATATTTCTTCTGCTAAATTGCTTTCAATATAGTTTACCGCATTGTTCATGCGTTCAAGCCACTCCATCAAAAATCCCTCCCTCGAAATTATAGTATCATGATTTATTCAACGTCACTTAGCATTTGTTGCACAAAAATGATAAGTTTAACAGCTGTGTTTTTAACATATCACATAACAACGGCATAAGTAAAGGAGCTTGCAACGCAAACTCCTTTACTTATCTATACCTTTTTCACAGGTCTAACATACTTAAAATACTGCTCCGGGTCATGATACATATAAATGATTTTGCCTTGGGCTATGTCAAATTGATATTCTGTTTGTTCGGTTTTAAACGCTGTCATCGCTGCTTCAATTTTTTCCTCCACGCTGCGGTTTTCCTGTTCATAATCAAATGGACCATGCTCAAAAAGCACATAGTTCCCCTCTGGAACATCAAGTATCAGCATTTGGGGTGGAATTTCACCGTCATAATCCGCTAGAGGCCGCACGCCATAGCACTCTGACCGCAGAAAACCCCAATCGCACAATCTTCCCTCAGTGTCACTGATGTATGCCATAAGCTGCCCTCTGCCGCTGTTTGCCTCACTGCCGCCGTCATCGTCCAATTTCCCTTTGATACTCTCAAGCAAGCCGCTAATCGTATCACAATCCTGTTCAGGAATTTTGCTTTGTTTTTGCCAAAAATCCCAGTACCCGTTGCTTTCATTGTTTTTGATGTGAAGGAATTTATGCGCAGGAACGGTCACAAAATAGACCTTAACATCATCTGCTGATTTAATCATACCAATTTCTCCAAATCCTAAAAAATAGCGATCGAAAGGGTTAATTTTTGTACGAAGAGTGACTGGTTTAGGATATTTGCGATAATGGCTTGGCGCTCTACACCATAGGCTGTTTTAAAAGCTCTTGTAAAGGCTTCGTGAGATGAAAAGCCGTAATCAAAAGCAATATCCAAAAGACTTTTCTCGTTGTCATGCATTTCTTTGAGCGCAAAGGCAAGCCGCCTTTTTCGCAAATAATTTTGAAACTGCATACCAGTGATTTCCTTGAATTTTCTGGTTGTGTGAAACTCAGAATAACCTAGCTTTTGGGATAATTGGCGTAAAGTCAGTACTTCTCCATTGTAGGCTTTTATGCATAAATCAATTTCATTCACAATCGTTTGGATCTGCTTTTGCCATTCGTACATTTTTTCACCTCTGCTCAATCGCTTTATGGTTATCATAGCAGATTGTGAAAAACCACGCTTGATTTTACTTGCTGTTTGTCTTAATTTTTATTATAGCATAGAGGCAAACAAAAGTAACACGTTTTATTTGGGTGCAAATACCCTCATGTCGAAAAATGTGATTATATGTTAATTGACGTGATTTGCCATGTCGAGTGTTCTTATAGCATTTGAAATTGCTGTAAGAACACTCGTTTTTTTATGTGCCCTCATATAGCAACCTGCACCGGAGCGTAACTGACAGCCAGTCTGGATGCACACATCCGGTTCCGGCAATGGAAACATATCCGGAGTCTCAATGGAGCCGACGCAGTTGTAGTGAATCCTAATTTTTTGAATCTGTACGCCGTTAACCTTTTCCACATGGTATACCTCAATGCGCTCAACCGGTTCATCGAGCATGCGCGGCGTGAGCTTTCTGGCGCGAGTGTATTTGCGCACGGTAACGATAAACATATTACTAAAAAAGTGAACTGCTATATTTGCAAAAGTTTGAGTCTATGGAGCACTTTAAAACTGAGCTTATCAACTATCTGGATTAGTACAACAACCGTCGCATTAAAACAAAGCTAAAGGGCTTGCCACCTGCAATTCACAGACAACAAGCCCTCTCGCGCCAAGCATCATTCCGATAATGGGGACGATGAGTGAGGAGCGAAGCTTAACCCTTCTTAGGAAAAAAGAAAATCATAGTGCCTGTAAAGGAAAATAGAATTGCACTCGCCATTCTTAACATTAAAGTCGGAGCAGGAAATGTTAAATATACAAACACAAGCCCTAACCCAGCCCGTTCAATGGTTCCTGTTGTAGTATAGGCGCTCAACCAGGCGATTCTGGTTACCAGCCCCGACATGGACATGGCCGCTCCGGTAAGCATGAGTGCCGCCGTTCGTGGAACACGGGTGATGAAAAACATATCCCATCCGTTCTTCTAGCCCTGTATATCATAAACTCCTGTAAGCAATGATACAATGCCTAACGCAAAAACAACAAACAGTGCTAATATGAAGGGTTTTGTCCATATTTTATTGTGACTAAAAAGGTGGGGCTGAGTAACCTCAGTCCCTGTAATTTTCGGTATGATATGTTTCGGCATTTTGTTATATATCCTTTCCAGATAGGTTTGTATGGATTCGTTTGTGTAAGTATCATCGGGTGCGTAAATGATCTGCTCTTTCGAGATAGCCGTTGTGTTCTTCAGGGCAGGGGAGTTGTTGATGACATCCTGAGCCGGAACAGAACTCGCTCTTTTGTCAGCAGAGAAGGACGCCTCGCGATCCAACATCATAATCCAATCCGGATTGCTTTGCACAATGGCTTCTACAGAAATATCATCACCTTTATGATAGGAAGAAGCACCGTCAACATCTAATGCCGAAACTCATCCGAAAACGTCGTATATGGGGTCCAAAACGCATCCGGAATAAGGGGCTGAAAAACCAATCTCTCCACCAGAAACCACAATGTTCATGATTTTGTCCCGTGCCATTATAGGCGGACTTAGCGGCTTGAATGGCCTTATCGAAATCAGCATTCAGCTTCTGAGCAGCATCATTTTTATTGAATATTTTGCCTAGAATAGTGGCGGCATCCTTCAGACCATTTACCCAGCTATCCCCAGACTTTCCTGCTTCCTTCGAAAGCTCAAAGTTTAGGTCAACGACAGCCGCATTTGGTACTAGAGCTTTTATTTCATCATAGTATTCTACCATAGTATTCTACGAATCTTTGACCAACAAGCACCAGTTCGGGTTCTACTGCTGCGATGACTTCCAGATTGGGTTCGCGGTAATCCCCGACATTTGACGATCTCAAAGAACAGGAGGTAATTATCAGCGCTTTTGGCACATGGACGCCGGAGATTTGTATTCTGCATAAAAATCTACGATGTTTCTTGCCGACCTGTTAAGTGGCAAGAGCAACCGTTTGTTGTTTGTCGGCGGGGCCGG
>URPG01000022.1 GCA_900549675.1 uncultured Oscillospiraceae bacterium
GTAATTTTGCGTAAAGAAAATTTGTTAAGTTAAGTAAACAATGTTGTGATAGAGCATAGGAGATGAAAACTTGAAGATACTCGGCATTGACCCCGGTTATGCCATCGTGGGGTACGGCGTGGTGCTGAAAGAAGCAGGGCGCTATCGTTCACTTGAGCATGGCGCAATTACCACTGCGGCAAAAGAAAATTTCAACCTGCGGCTGGAAAAAATTTATGACGGGGTATCCTTCATTTTGCAAAAACACCAGCCTGATGCTCTCTCCATAGAAAAGCTATTTTTTCAAAACAACCAGAAAACGGCGATTGGTGTAGCGGAGGCAAGAGGCGTGATTCTCCTAGCTGCGGTGAAAGCAGGCGTTCCCATTTTTGAATACACGCCGCTTCAAATTAAAATGGCGGTGACAGGATACGGTTTGGCAAAAAAACCTCAAATGATGGAGGTTACCAGAAGAACCCTTTGCTTAAAAGAAGTACCAAAACCGGATGATACGGCAGACGCCTTAGCAATGGCGATTTGCCATGGACAGGTAGGGTCTACTCAAATTAAGCAAAGATTATTAGGATTGCAAACACGGTAAAGCCGTCTGAATATGAGGAGGAAATATGTTTTATCGTTTAAAAGGCATTTTGCTTCATACAGAGCCCGGTATGGCGGTGATAGATGTAGGCGGTGTAGCTTTTCAGTGTGCGGTATCCATGCAGACACTGCGAACCTTGCCGAAACTCAATGAACCTGCTACCCTTTATACCCATTTAAATGTGCGGGAAGATGCCTTGGATTTATTTGGTTTTGCTACTTTGGCAGAAAAAAACTGTTTCAAGATGCTGACGACTATTAATGGGGTTGGGCCTAAAGCCGGTATGGCGATTTTATCAGAACTCACCTATGAAGAGGTCGCTTTAGCGGCGGCGTCCGGTGACGCTAAGCAGTTTACGCGTGCCAGCGGTGTCGGTCCCAAGTTGGCACAACGAATTATTTTAGAGTTAAAAGATAAGGTAAAGGATATTTCTTTTGCCGGCGGTACGTCGGTTTCAGAAATTTCACATGGGTCGGTGTCAGCGTCTTCCAATGCGGCACAGGCGGTCAGTGCTTTAGTCACACTGGGCTATTCTCCCTCAGAAGCGACCTTAGCAGTGGGTAAATTGGATTCCTCCTTGGAAACAGGGGAATTGGTACGGTTGGCACTGCGCTCTTTTTCTCAGAACGGCTAGTGCCTTGTATTCTACCGCTTTATGGTTCTACTTTATAATTTTATAGTATAAATTTAATTATCTGATTTTTGATGTCACCCTTTGTTGGAAGTGTGGGTTGAAATCACCTTTGCTATAAAAGCAGGTATATCGGTGCAATGATGCTATTAAAAGTATGGATTATAAAAAGTGTGGATTGAAATTTTAAGGAACGAACTATATGCAAATTCGAAATAGTTGCTCTTACCGAGTAGCGTGAGTGGAACGTCCTATTTGGTTGAGAGAATACATTTGCAGGACTGTTTTTTATAGAAAATATAAATAAAAATAACAATTGGTCAGGGAGTGTGGAATAGAAGATATATCTGCATGAGATATTGTGTCGTTCCCTATATGGGAGCATGGATTGAAATAGGTCAGCCACCAGTGAGTATGTTTTTTCTGCATGCCACTCCCTATATGGGAGTGCGGATTGACATCTTGAATGATATCACTATTTGTTGCTCCCTACACGGGAGCACAGATTAAATTTTCGGCAGAATGATTTTCAAAACTAAACTGCCTATGAGTTTTCACTCCCAATCTGCTTGCAGAAGCATTTAAGGAGGAAGAAGTTGGATTACACAGATTTTTCTGAAATGGATTTTGAAAACCGCGTAATGGAGCCTGCGTATAATCCCGAAGACGCAGAGGTGGAAAATCCGCTTAGACCCCGTAGTTTCAGTGAATATGTCGGGCAGGATAAAGTAAAAGAGAATCTTGCCATTTTTATAGAAGCCGCCAAAGCCAGACAAGAAACTTTGGACCATGTTTTGCTATATGGCCCGCCCGGGCTTGGTAAAACGACATTAGCAGGCATCATTGCGGCTGAAATGGGCGTGAATATGCGTATCACCAGTGGTCCGGCGATTGAAAGACCGGGTGATTTAGCCTCTTTGCTCACCAATTTGAATGAGGGTGATGTACTGTTTGTGGACGAAATTCACCGATTGCCCCGCACGGTAGAGGAAATTTTATATCCTGCCATGGAAGACTATGCTTTGGATATTATCACCGGAAAAGGACAAATGGCGACTTCCATTCACTTGCCGTTGCCGCATTTTACGTTGGTGGGTGCGACGACAAGAGCCGGTCAGCTTTCCGCACCGCTGAGAGATCGTTTCGGTGTGGTACTTCGGTTAGAACTGTATACACCGGAGGAACTGGCTAAAATTGTCATGCGCAGTGCCAATATTTTAAGCATTGATATGGATACCAACGGTGCTTTAGAAATTGCCTCCCGCTCAAGAGGAACACCTCGAATCGCCAATCGTCTTTTAAAGCGGGTGCGTGATTTTGCACAGGTGATGAGTGAAGGTGTGGTGACTTTTCAAACGGCCAAAGTGGCGCTTGACCGCCTTGAAATCGATGAATTGGGTTTGGACTCCGGCGACCGCAGAATGTTAGAGGCAATGATTAAATTTTACGGCGGCGGTCCTGTGGGAATTGAAACTTTAGCGGCGGCCATTGGAGAGGAATCTATTACAATTGAAGATGTAAATGAACCGTTTTTAATGCAAATTGGTTTTTTAACCCGCACACCGCGGGGGCGCTGTGTAACGAAAGCAGCTTATCAGCATTTGGATTTGCCGGTGCCTGAAAGTTGTGAGGAAAATCCTCAGCAAAAATTATGGGAAGAGCAGAAGTGATTTTATAAAATCATTTTTATAAAAATGAATTTTTCTGCAATCCTGATTCGTCTGCGTCAGGGAGCGGCCGTGGCTTTGTGGTGTTCGGTCCGCTATAAAAATCAGCAGGCAGAAAGGTTATTGAATGTATGGGAAGACTTTTTGGAACAGATGGTGTCAGAGGAATAGCCAATAAAGATTTAACTTGTGAGCTTGCAATGAAACTCGGCAGAGCGGCGGCGAAAGTGCTCACCAATAAATCAAACAGTCATCCAAAAGTAATTATCGGAAAAGACACCCGTATTTCATCAGATATGCTGGAACACGCTTTGGCGGCAGGTCTTTGCAGTGTCGGTGCAAGCGTGGAACTGCTCGGCGTTGTACCAACACCGGCTGTTGCTTATCTTGTCGGTAAATATAAGGCGGATGCCGGTATTATGATTTCTGCCTCGCACAACTCTTTTGAGTATAATGGCATCAAAATTTTTAACGGCGAGGGCTATAAGCTGGCCGACCAATTAGAAGAAGAAATTGAAGATATTATTTTAGGAAAAGAAAATATAGACCATCTTTTGGGCTTGAATGAAAACATCGGAATCGTCACTCGTGCTGAAAATGCGCTGAGAGATTATATTGACCATGTCAAAAGTACCGTACATTTTTCTTTGGACGGTTTGGAATTTGCCATTGACTGTGCCAACGGTTCATCTTCCGTTTCAGCGGAAACTCTCTTCACAGAACTTGGCGCTAAAGTACATATCCTAAATGCCGACCCGGATGGTATCAATATCAATGACAACTGCGGCTCCACGCATATGGAACAGCTGATTGATTATGTCAAAGAGCATAAACTCCCATTAGGTGTAGCATTTGACGGTGATGCCGACCGCTGTTTGGCAGTAGACGAAAACGGCGAATTGGTAGACGGCGATTTTATGATGGCCATTTGTGCCATGGATATGAAAAGCCGAGGGAAATTGGCTCACAATAGTGTGGTGGGTACGATTATGACCAACCTTGGTTTTGTGAAGTTCTGTGAGCAAAATGATATCCGCTTTGAGGCAACCAAGGTCGGTGACCGTTATGTATTGGAAGAAATGCTGTTAGATGGTTATAATTTTGGTGGCGAACAGAGCGGACACGTGATTTTTCATGACTTTGCCACCACCGGTGACGGTCAGCTGACTGCCGCACAGCTTTTGAGTATTGTAAAAAGGCGTGAGGCCAATCTCTCTTCTTTGGCATCACTGATGAAACGTTATCCGCAGACTATGGTGAATATTCGTGTTTCACCCGAGGGCAAGCTGGCTTTCTATACTGACCAAAAAGTAAAAGCTGCCATTGATAAAGCAACGGCAGAACTTGCCGGAAATGGCCGTGTCATTGTTCGTCCGTCCGGAACGGAGCCGCTTTTGCGTGTCATGGTAGAAGGCATTGATGAACAGCAAATTGAAAGATTGGCACAGGATGTTGCCAAGGTAATAGGAGAAGAATTGGTATAAATGAGAACCGCACAGTGGAAAGACTATGAATTGATCGACACGAGTGCCGGAGAAAGATTGGAGCGTTGGGGCGATATTATTTTAATTCGCCCTGACCCTCAAATTATTTGGGATTCCGGCAGAGAAAATCCGCTTTGGAAACAGGCGCATGCACGTTATCAGCGTTCCCGTTCGGGCGGCGGTGCTTGGCAAATGTATAAAAGAGTGCCGGATGTTTGGAAAATCCAGTGGAATGAATTGACCTTTCGTTTAAAACCCATGGGTTTTAAACATACAGGTATTTTTCCCGAACAGGCGATTAACTGGCAGTTTGCCATGGATAAAATAAAAAAAGAAAACCGCCCGATTAGGGTACTGAACTTATTTGGTTATACAGGTGCCGCGACACTTGCTTGTATGAAAGCCGGTGCCGAGGTAACGCATGTGGACGCCTCAAAAGGCATGGTACAGTGGGCGAGGGAAAACGCCTCTGCCTCTAATCTTGCGGACAAGCCGGTGCGCTGGTTGGTGGACGATTGCATGAAATTTGTTCAGCGGGAACAAAGAAGAGGGAATCACTACGACGGTATTATTATGGACCCGCCGTCCTATGGCAGAGGACCCAATGGTGAAGTTTGGAAATTAGAAGAACAGCTTTGGGATTTAGTCAATATGTGCCTGCCGGTGTTATCGGACAATCCTTTGTTTTTTATTTTAAATTCCTACACAACGGGACTCTCACCTGCTGTGATGGAGTATTTGTTGGGAGTATTAATTCAAAAGAATTTTGGCGGTGCCGTATCGTCGGATGAAATTGGTTTAAAAGTTACGGAAACCGGACTGGTCCTGCCTTGTGGAAGTACGGCAATTTGGCAGAAATAAGGAGTGCAGAAATTGGCTTTTATTGAAGTAAAAGATGTTCGCTTTTCATATAATCCGAATGAAGTAAAAGTAAAAGAAGCCTTGACAGGCGTGAATCTCTCCATAGAACAAGGAGAATTCGTGGCCATTTTAGGGCATAACGGCTGTGGGAAATCAACCATGGCGCAGCTTTTTAACGGAATGCTTTTGCCGACAGCGGGAACCGTAACAGTAGACGGGATTTTTACCACGAATGAGGAAAAACAATTTGATGTGAGAAGTATGGTTGGCTTGGTTCAGCAAAACCCTGACAATCAGTTGGTGGCAGGTATCGTGGAAGAGGATGTAGCCTTTGGTCCCGAAAATCTCGGGGTACCACCGCTTGAAATCCGCGAACGTGTCGATGAGGCCTTGAAAGCTGTAGACATGTATGATTACCGCACCCATGCCCCTCACAAGCTTTCGGGTGGACAAAAACAGCGTGTGGCAATTGCCGGAATCATCGCCATGCAGCCGAAATGCATAGTGTTGGATGAACCGACAGCTATGCTTGACCCGCGTGGCCGAACAGAAGTTATGCAGACTATTCAAAGGCTGAACCGTGAACGTGGTATTACAATTATTTTAATTACGCATTATATGGATGAAGCCGTGCAGGCTGGGCGTGTAGTGGTAATGGATCAAGGACAAATATTAAAGGATGGAACGCCAAAAGAAATTTTTGCGGAAGTTCCTTTTTTGAAAGAACATGATTTGGATGTACCGCAGGCCACCGAGTTGATGTATCGCTTAAAAAAGGCAGGTGCAGCAGTGAGTGAGATACCGCTGAATACAGAGGAATGTATTCAGATGCTGGCAGGCATGCTGAAAAAGTAAGACGAGAATGGGATAGAAAACCGCTGGGCGGTATAATGGAGCAGAATATATGATCGAAGTAAAAGATCTTTCTTATAGATATGGGATTGGCACTCCGTTTGAGAAAGCGGCAATAAAAGAAGTGTCACTCCAAATAAAAAAAGGTGAATTTGTCGGTATCATTGGGCATACCGGTAGTGGAAAATCTACGTTTATTCAGCTTTTAAACGGGCTGATTAAGCCGACAAGCGGCCAAATTTTTTTAGACGGCAAAGATATTTGGGCAGAACCTAAAAAAATCAGAGATATCCGTTTTCGCGTGGGAATGGTCTTTCAATATCCTGAATACCAGCTTTTTGAAGAAACCGTTTTGAGAGATATCATGTTTGGTCCTAAAAATATGGGGCTTCCCGAAGATAAAGCAGAAGAACTGGCAAGAGAAGCGGCTGTTTTTACGGGACTAAAACCTGAGCTTTTGGAAAAATCTCCTTTTGAGCTTTCCGGAGGAGAAAAACGCCGTGCCGCCATTGCAGGTGTTATCGCCATGGACCCTGATGTGTTAATTTTAGACGAACCCACCGCCGGTCTTGACCCCAGAGGACGTGAAATGCTGTTGTCGCAAATTCGTGCCTATCATGAAAAAAGGGGCAATACCGTCCTTTTTGTATCGCACAGTATGGAAGATGTCGCTAGAATGGCGGACCGGATTTTAGTGATGAACAAAGGCAAAGCTGAATTATTTGCAGACACCAAAACGGTCTTTTCACAAGCAGAGATGTTGGAGAAAGCCGGTCTTCGCCTGCCGCAAATTACCAAAATTATGAATCACCTTCAGCAGCAGGGAATAGATGTGAATGCGGCAACGCTAACAGTGGAAGATGCCCTGCAGCAGTTAATGCCGATTTTGCAAAAAGGAGGAGTGGTAAAATGATGGATATTACCATCGGCCAATTTTTTCCGGGTAAATCTGTCATGCACCGAACAGACCCCCGCGTGAAAATCTGCTTGACTTTATTTTCAATTATTTTGTTGTTTGTAGCCAATAATTTTGTGACATTAGGTTTAACCGTTGCTTTTGTTTTTTTAGGGATGCTGATTTCAAGAGTTCCGGTAAAGTTGTATTTAAAGAGTATAAAAGCTGTTATTTTCATTGTAGTTTTTACTTCTCTTTTGAATATGTTTTATGGCACAGGAGAACCGATTGCCCGCTTTTGGGTGTTTAAAATTACCGTAAATGGGATTTTAAACAGTGTTTTTATTTCCTCTCGCATTATCTCTCTGATTTTGGCCAGTTCCGTTTTGACTTTTACGACATCACCGACACAGCTTACGGATGCCATTGAAAGATTGCTGAAGCCTTTGGCTGTATTGCGGCTGCCGGTGCATGAATTTGCCATGCTGATGACCATTGCACTGCGTTTTGTGCCGCTTTTACTGGAAGAAACCGATAAAATTATGCGGGCACAAAAAGCAAGAGGAGCAGACATGGAGAGCGGAGGAATTACACAGCGTATTAAAGCAATGATTCCTGTCCTTATTCCTTTATTTGTATCTGCCTTTCGCAGAGCCTATGATTTAGCCACCGCTATGGAAAGCCGCTGTTATCATGGCGGAGAGGGAAGGACCAAAATGAAGATTCTGAAGTTAACAAAGGTGGATTTGTTTGTTATGGCTTTCAGCGTGTTAGTGCTGGCCGCATTTATTGTATTCAATCATGCCTTTCCGCCCGCTTTTGTTGTATAAGAGGTGCTTCTATGCGAAATTTTTTGCTGAAAATTGCCTATAACGGAGCAAATTATCATGGTTGGCAAATACAAGAGAATGCTGTAACCGTGCAGGAAGTTTTTCAAAAAGCACTTTTGAAAGTGACAGGAGAAAATGCTGATTTAAAGGGCTGCAGCCGTACAGACAGCGGTGTCCATGCCCGTGAATTTTGTATCAGCCTAAAAACAGATTCTCCGATTCCGCCGGAGCGGCTGGTGGCAGCTCTCAACCATTATTTACCACTGGATATTGCCGTGTTGGAATGCCAAAGAGTGCCGGAGGATTTCCATGCCAGATATTCCTGTGTGGGAAAAATGTATCGATACGAAATTTGGAACGACCCGGTTCGGGACCCTTTTTTAGAGAATCGTGCTTTGCATTATTGGTATCCGCTTGAAGTGAGTCTTTTAAGGCAGGCGGCGGTTCAATATGTCGGAACGCACGATTTTTCTTCATTTTGCACATTCGATAGAAGAGCCAAGGGCGATTTGACAAGAACCATTACCCGTGCTGAAGTGTTTCGGGAAAATAAAAAAGTGATTTTTGAAGTCTGTGGTGACGGTTTTTTATATAATATGGTGCGGATTATGGTAGGAACTTTATTGCGGGTTCAGCAAGGCAAAATCCGTGCGGACGCCATTACCCAAATTATTGAAGGGAAAAACAGAAAGCTTGCGGGCCCCACTGCCCCGCCACAGGGACTTTATCTGCAAAAGGTTTTTTATCAGGCAGAAGAAATGCCGGGCTTTGAGAAGTTGCCTTTGTCAAATCAAGTAACGGAGAATAATGTATGAAAAATTCAAAACATTTGAAACCCAAAGAACCCAAAAAGGAAAAAATCAGTGCCAATCGCTTTGACCAGCCTTTGGCAACGTTTGTGTATGAGGATACTGAAAAACAGCCCCGCCTTTCCGTAGAAGAAACCGTGAAAATTCCTAAAGCGGTGTACCGTGTGGGTTTGATTCTTGCTGTTGCCGTTTTATTGCTGGCCATTTGGATGAACCGTGAACATCTAAAACCGCAGAGCATAAAAAATTGGTTTTCTCATCAGTTGAAGGGAGAGGAAATAGCAGAAGGATTTCCGGTTTCTATTTTGGGCAATAAGGTAGAAAAAGGTAATTTTAAATTATCCTTAGGCAATGCGGCTGTTTTAAGTGATACGGCTCTTACCGTGCTAGATACCAAAGGCAGCCAGGTTTCATATACACGTCACAGCTTTGCCAATCCCATTTTAAAAGAAAAAGGTGGCTATCACTTAATCTATAATTCTGGTCTTGAGGGATATCTCTTGAGTTTTGGGGAGGATATTTTACAGGAAAAACAAGCCGAAAAAAAGATTTATTTTGCAGATGTGGCCCGAAACGGGACTTTTTTATTGGGGATGCGTGGGACAGAATATGCCAGCGAAATACACGTGATTAAAAAAGACGGAAAAATTCCTTTTAAATATTCATTTGCATCAGGTTATGCCAACGCCGCGGCACTGAATGCAACAGCATCCATGGGGGCTGTTAATACACTTGACAGTGCAGCGGGAGAATTATTCTCGAAAATAACCATACACGATTTCGGCAAGAAAGACCCTCTCTTTGAATATGAATTAAAAGGGAACATGATTATAGATTTGTTTTGGGCAGACAGCGGAAAAGTTTTAGCCATAGGTGATCAAGGTGCAGCCGTGGTTTCTTCTAAGCAATCCGAAAAAGAAGAATATTCTTATGAAGGGGAACAGTTGACAGCTTACTGCGCCTCATCTTCACAATTATATATTGGTCTTTCAGGACATGAATATGGCGGCAGTGGCAGAATTTTAGTGATGGGAGAATCTGCCCAGGAGCCGCAGACTTTGGAATTGTCGAAAAGAGCGTTATCGCTTTCTGTCTACGGCGGAACATTGGCTGTACTTACGGACTCCGAAATTCTTTTTTATGACAGCGGTACTTTACAGGAGATTGGTGCCATTCGTGCAGATAGTGACGCCAAAGCAATTGTTTTGGAAAATGAAAGTTCAGTCTATGTATTAGGCGCTTCTGAAGTCAGAAAAGTAAATTTAAAGTGATGCAATTTATTAACTAAACCTTAACTTTTGAGCTTTCACCGCAATAATGCTTGTGAAAATAAATAAGCTGTGTTATATTAAAGAATAAGGTTTTTACAATGCTTTTCTCTGTTTTCTATGGGATAAAGGGATTGTTTGAATCAAGAACGCACAAAGGGGTAAAGGAGAAAAAAGACTGTGATTTTAGATATTATTTTGCTTGCTGTTTTTGTTCTTTGTGTCATACTCGGCGTAAGAAAAGGTTTGATACGTTCTGCATTGCAATTTGCCGGTACCATTGCGGCGGCCTGCCTTTCCGGTTGGCTGGGCAATATGGCGGCACATTCTATCTATAACAATTTTTTCAGACCGGCCATTATACAAAAGGTCAATGAGCAAATCGCCAATACCAGTGGAACCAATCATGGTATTTATAATGTTTTTTCTTCTTTGCCGGAGTTTATGGTGCGTGCCCTGGAAGAAATAGGCATCACTCAGCAAAGCCTGCAGAGCGAAATTGATGCACAGACAGGAAAAGCAGCTGCCATTGTTGCAGATGCCTTTGCCCCTATTTTGACTGAACTTTTAAAAATTATGTCAGTCATTGTGATTTTTATGCTTTTGATGATTATTGCACGTGTTGCTGCCAATTTCGTGGCCAATATGTTTACTGTACCGGTTCTGCGAGAAGTGAATGCTGTATTAGGCGGGCTTTTTAGTTTGCTTACGACATTGATATTTGTATGGGCAGTGTTTGCTTTGCTGCAAATTTTATTGCCAATGACATCTTTAGAGATTCAAGATAAAGTGCAGGGAGTGTTGAAAGATTCTGTAGCCGCGAAAGCAATTATGGCGTTTAATCCGCTGACAGCCTTGTTTAGGGTTTAGTTTTAAGTGAGTTTTGAAGTACAGAAAGGGAATTTTTATGAGCGAAAGTAGCCAGATGAGAAACAAGAACCTAACCATACCCAATTTAATGTCCATTATCAGAATTATTATAGTTCCTTTTTTTGCTTACTTCTTTATGAAAGACCAATTACTGGTAGCTGTTATCTTATTATTGCTGTCTGGCTTATCGGATTTATTTGATGGCTACATTGCCCGCAAGTTTAATCAAATTACAGAATTAGGAAAAATGCTGGACCCCCTTGCGGACAAAATTACGCAAGGCGTAGTGGCTGTTTGTTTAGCCATAAAAATTCCTGAAGTGCGGATACTTTTGATTCTATTTATGGTGAAAGAATTTTTAATGCTTTGCGGTGCTTGCGTACTGCTTAAAAAAAAGAAAAAGCCAACGGCTGCTCAATGGTACGGTAAAGTCGGAACGACTCTTTTTTATATTTCAGTGACGGTGATTGTTGGTATGAACAGTCTATTTTACGTCACGCCATTTATTTTTGAGTTAGTAGCGAATGTACTGTTAATTGTAACAGGTATCTTTATGCTTTATGCTGCTGTTAAATATTTTCAAATCTTTTTAGAAATAATTCGTTCCAATGATGAGAAGTATAATTTTGATTTGCCTGATGAGATTCGAGCAAAAGAAATGAAAAAATCAAAGAAAAAATAAAGCTTGAAAGATTGTGAGGTTGAGAGCAATATTGCTTTTAAAGGAGAATTTTAATATATGATGATGTGTACACGATGCAAAAAAAGACCGGCTGTTGTGTTTGTTTCCAATTCGGCTGATGCCAATAATACACAAGGTCTTTGTATAGTTTGTGCCAAAGAACTGGGCATAAAACCCGTGAATGATTTAATTGAAAAAATGGGAATTTCAGAAGAAGAGTTAGAGGCCGCTACAGCTGAAATGGATGAAATGATGGGGCTTATGCCAACATTGTTTGGGAGTGGAAAAGAAGAGGAAGATCAAGATGATTTTGAGCCCGGTGGTGCTGCAACCATGCCTCCGCTTGAAATGATGTTAGGCAAAGAACCGGGAGAAAATACTCAAAAAAGTAAAACTTCTGTTGAAAAAGAAAAAATCCATAAGAAAAAACGGAAACATATCGTAAATTACTGCACGGATTTAACCGGTAAAGCCAGACGGGGTGAATTGGATACCATTGTCGGAAGAGATAAAGAAGTAGAACGTGTTGTACAAATTCTATCCAGGCGCACCAAAAATAACCCTTGTTTAATTGGTGAACCCGGTGTTGGTAAAACAGCGATTGCGGAAGGATTGGCTATTCGTATTGCGGAAGGCAGAGTGCCGGCAAGACTGCGCAATAAAGAATTGCAGTTGTTGGATTTAACCTCATTGGTAGCCGGTACGCAATTCAGGGGACAATTTGAGAGCCGGATTAAGGGACTTGTAGATGAAGTAAAAGCAGACGGCAATATTATTCTCTTTATTGATGAGGTTCACAATTTGGTGGGAACGGGAGATGCCGAGGGCAGTATGAACGCCGCCAATATTCTCAAACCAGCACTTTCCCGCGGAGAAATTCAAGTAATTGGTGCGACCACATTTTCTGAATACCGTAAATATATTGAAAAAGATGCTGCTTTAGAAAGACGTTTTCAGCCTGTTACCGTAACAGAGCCTTCTCTTGAGGATGCAGAATCCATTATTTTGGGAATTAAATCTTATTATGAGCAATTCCATAGGGTGACCGTGTCAGATAAGATTGCCCGTAGAATTGTTATCCTGTCAGAACGTTATATCAATGACCGGTTTTTGCCGGATAAAGCCATTGACCTTTTAGACGAGGCTTGTGCTTGTGCCGCTTTAAGAAATAAAAAATTGGAAGAATACGATAATTTGCGATTTGCTCTGGCAAAAGAAAAAATGTATGAAGGTAAATTAACAAATCCTGAAAATACTGAAATAGATTATGAAGAGTTGGCAAAGGCCCATTATCGGATTGCTTCTTTAGAAGAAAGTATTACGGCTTTGGAAGAAGAGGGCATTTTTGCCGACGTTAATGATAAAGATCTTGCCTATGTAATTGAACTTTGGACAGGGATTCCCGCTGCCAGAATTGAACAAAATGAATTGAAAAAATTAGCAGAGCTGGAAAAAGTTTTGTCAAAGAAGATTATAGGGCAAGAAGAAGCTGTAAATGCCATTTCAGCCGCTATTCGCCGTAGTCGTGTGCAGATTAGCCCTAGACGCCATCCTTCCTCCTTCATCTTTGTGGGCCCCACAGGTACGGGTAAAACAGAGCTGGTTAGGGTTTTGTCACAAGAACTGTTTGATACACCGGAAACGCTGATTCGTTTAGATATGTCGGAATTTATGGAGAAACATTCCGTTTCTAAAATCATCGGTTCTCCGCCCGGCTATGTCGGTTACGATGAGGCAGGACAGCTGACTGAAAAAGTACGCCGCCGGCCTTATTCAATCTTACTTTTTGATGAAATCGAAAAGGCGCATCCTGATGTGATGAACATTCTACTGCAGATTTTGGATGAAGGCAGAATTACTGATGCACAGGGACGTACGGTCAACTTTGAAAATACAGTTATCGTGATGACGTCAAACGCAGGCAGTGATAAACGTGAGAATGCATTGGGTTTTGCTAAAACTGCGGAAGATATCAGCCGTGAAAGAGCGATGAAAGCACTCAATGACTTTTTACGCCCTGAATTTTTAAGCCGGATTGATGAAGTCATCATTTTCCGTCCTCTGAATAAGAAGGATTACGAAGAAATTGCAGAACTAATGGTGAATGAATATGTTGATTCTCTGCATGAAAAAGGGATTATCTTAAAAGTAGAGAACAACGTTTATGCTGAAATCGCCAAGAAATCCATTGGCGGTAAAAGCGGAGCAAGAGATTTGCGGAATAATATTCGCCGTGAAATCGAAGATAAAATTGCTTCTTTGATTGTGGAAAAAGGAGAAAGCAATGTTTCGGCAATTGCAGTTTCTGTCCGCGAAGGTAAAATTTTAGTGGATTCTTTTTAAAAAGTTAACGAAAACCTATTGACTATTTTGTGACGGAATGTTATAATATCATCCGTCACAAGTTATGCGGGTGTAGTTCAGTGGTAGAACCCCAGCCTTCCAAGCTGGTCGTGTGGGTTC
>URPG01000023.1 GCA_900549675.1 uncultured Oscillospiraceae bacterium
AAAGAAAATGCCGTCACACCCAATTTAGAGAGAAAAATTTTTTTAGATTTGCACTTGCTGCTTTCTCAGAAAAAGTATAATTTATTTTTGGAGGAGTGTGAGCGAATCTTAGATGGATTCAGCCATACCATCAATAAGACCGCTTTAACGGACCTTATTCATAATCTATGGCAAATTTTTTCCGTTACCTTATGGAAAGAGAATCTTATGATGATGGACTTTATGGACCGTGAACTGACGGAGTTATATTATATGGGATACGAATCCACTGAACCAGTTAAGGTATGGATTAAAATGGCATTAAAAAAAATTGCACAGCTAAGAGAGCAGGGCAGTCAAGATAACATTGTGATTGAGGAGGCAAAAAAATATATTGCAGACCATTTGACATCTAAAATTAAGAGGAAAGATATTGCAGATGCTGTTCATGTTTCTCAGGACTATCTCTCACGATTATTCACAAAAACCACCGGTGTGCCTTTAAGCCAATACATCATTGAGAATAAAGTGGGATTGGCCATTCAAATGATTGAAAAAGATAATTTGAGTGTGGGTGAAATAGCACAAAAACTGGGGTATGACAATTTTTCCTATTTCTCTAATTTGTTCAAAAAAGTTTTAGGGCTGACGCCCAGTGAATATAAAAAGAATTATCAGAATTCTGACCAGTGAAGGAGATAAGGTCAGAATTCTGATAATCAGGCAAACAGATACTTTGTGTTTTTACGTAGATAGGCGCTTTTTTTAACTTCCTTGTCTTATCTTGTTCATAAAGCTGACATATAAATAGGCGAATTTGCAGATTTGATGTGGTATATATAATATATGAAAAAAATATTAGTATGGAGGTTAAGATATGAAGCGCAAATTTTTATCATTGGGCTTGGCAGCAGTAATGCTTTTGCTGAGTCTGGCTGCCTGTTCAAGCGGCAATGAGCCAAAAGACAATACGAACCAAGATAACACGAATCCATCCAAAGAAAATTCCGAGGTGGCTTCCACCGAATCCGGCGAAGTAGAAAAAATTGTTTTTTCATTTCCGGCCACTAAAATTATAGACGGAATTGAAATGGTAGAAGCAGATGTAAACAAAATCACTAAAGAAAAAATCGGAGTAGAGGTTCATTTTGAGCCGATTAGTATGGCTAAGTACAGCGAGCAAGTAAATTTGATGATGTCCAGCGGAGAACAATTGGATGCGATTTCATATTTAGGTACGTTCAGCCAGTTGTTATCCCGTAATCAGCTTATGGCTATGGATGATTATATCGATGTGTACGGCAAAGAGGCAAAAGAGGCTTTGGGAGAAAATTTCTTGAAGTCTGCCACGAGCAAGGGCTCTTTATATGGTTTGCCCACTCTTAACGGTAAAGCAGCCGTATTGAATATTGTTCTGCGTAAGGATAAACTAGAAGAAAACAATATTTCAACGGATGGATTAAAACAAGCATCCAACTTTAAAGAGTATACGGAAAATTTAGATATTCTCAGTGATATTTTTGCCAAACTCAAAGAAGCTGAGCCTGATATGGTGATGTTGGTGCCGGGATCATCTGCCAGTATGTATTTCACCACAGTACCTTTTGTGGATGATTTAGGAGATAATTACGGCGTTTTAGTAGAAGGCGAAAATAAGGTTTCCAACGTCTATGAATCAGAGGAATTCAAAACTCTTTTAAGTTATTCCAGAGATTGGTATAATAAAGGATATATTTTGCAGGATGCGGCTACAACCACAGAATCTAACAATACTTACCTGCAAAGCGGAAGAACCACCGGTTATTTCATTCCCGGTGAAGAAGGTCAGGCAGAACAAATTACAACTGCTACCGGTGTAGAAGTTGAGGCCATCAAGCTTTTAAATCCCTATATCAACACAAACGGTGTAAACGGTATGGGATTCGGCATTGCTTCCACTTCCAAACATCCGGAGGCCGCGATGAAATGGTTGAACGAGATGTACAGCAATCCCGATGTTGTCAATCTTTTGGATTGGGGAATCGAGGGAGTACATTATGAAAAACAAGAAGACGGTACCATTGATTTTCCCGAAGGTGTAGATGCCAATAACACGACTTACGGATTGAACATGGATTGGTTCTTCGGTAATCAGTTCTTAGGTTATATCTGGGGAAAAGGCAGAGATACCACCATTTATGAGAGATTGGATCAAAACAATAAAACAGCTACTTTCTCTTCTGCATTAGGTTTTTCGTATGACAGCACAAAAGTCAGAAATGAATTGACAGCGCTGAAAAACGTATATGATGAATATATGCCCGGCTTGATGACCGGAACGATTGATCCTGATACAGAACTGCCCAAGTATTTAGAGGCTTTAGATAAAGCAGGCTTGCCGGTTGTAATTGAAGAAAAACAAAAGCAATATGATGAGTGGACCAAAAATCAATGAATTCACTTCGATACAGGCTTGCTGACAAGCGGCCTGTATCCTTTATCTTAGAAAGGATATTTAAGGATGAAAGCTTCTGTTAAAAAAAAGAGCAGGCATTTGCAGTGGCCGTATTGGCTGATGGTATTGCCGGGGATTTTATATTTACTGATTAATAATTACCTCCCAATGACCGGGATTTTCATTGCTTTCAAAAATATTGACTACAGTAAAGGCATCTTTGGCAGTGAATGGGTAGGACTTGACAATTTTACATATCTGTTCAAAACAGACGCTGCCTTTATTATGACGAGGAATACGATACTCTATAATCTTGTTTTTATGATATTGGGCACCCTTGCTAGTATTGCTGTAGGTATTATGCTCAGTGAAGTAAGGCTTAAATTTGCTGCCCAAAGTTATCAGACGTTAATCCTGCTTCCATATCTTCTGTCATGGGTCATCGTCGCCTATATCGGTTTTGCTTTTATGAGCTCTGATACGGGAATGATTAATAACCGTCTGCTGCCTTCTTTAGGCATGGAAAAGGTTTCATGGTATTCTACTCCCGGAGTATGGCCGTTTATTCTTGTTTTTGTAAATCTTTGGAAAGGTTTGGGATACAGCTCAATCGTGTATCTTTCTTCCATTGTGGGGATTGACAGAAGTCTTTATGAGGCTGCTGTAGTAGACGGTGCGGGAAAGTGGAAACAAATTACAAAAATAACATTGCCTTTATTAAAGCCAACCGTTATAATGCTTTCATTAATGGCTGTCGGACGGATGTTTTATTCGGATTTCGGACTGTTTTATCAGGTACCGATGAATTCAGGTGCTATTTATGCAACAACTCAGACGATAGACACCTATGTATACAGAGGACTTATGCAGCTGAATGACGTCAGTATGGCATCGGCGGCGGGGGTGTACCAATCCATTGTAGGCTTTATATTGGTTATTTCCTGCAATGCACTTGTTAAAAAGGTCAGTAAAGAGAACGCTTTATTCTAATTGCGAAAGGAAATAAGACTATGAATGTGAAGTCAAAGGGAGACCAAACATTTCAAATCATCATCAATATAATATTGTTCATAGTATGTATCTTAGCCGTTGCACCGGTTATCTTGCTGATTTCAAGCTCATTGACATCGGAAAAGGAGCTCATCAGCAATGGATATTCCTTTATACCCCAGGATTTCAGCCTGGAATCTTATCAGTATCTGGGGCATAAATCAAAGGATATTGTCAATGCCTACGGAATTACGCTTATCATTACCGCTGTGGGAACCTGCATCAGCCTGTTGATCACACCACTGCTTGCGTATCCTTTGTCAAGACCGGAGTTTAAACATCGGAATAAGGTTACCTTTTTTGTTTTTTTCACCATGCTGTTTAATGGCGGAATTGTTCCGAGCTATATTATGTGGACGCAGTTTTTCGGGATGAAAAACAATATTCTGTCCTTAATTATTCCCGGGCTGCTGATGAATGCATTTAATGTCATCTTGATGAAAAATTATTTTGCCCAGAATATCCCTAATGAAGTGATTGAGGCGTCCCGAATTGACGGGGCAGGCGAATTTTTCATTTTTTTCAAGATTGTTTTGCCGCTGTCTTTGCCGATTATGGCAACAGTAGGAATGTTTGTAGGACTTTCCTATTGGAATGATTGGACAAATGGGTTATATTATATAACAAAGCCCTCTTTGTTCAGCCTGCAAAATTTATTGAACCGCATTTTGCAGGATGTACAGTATTTAGCATCCAGCACAGAACTGAGCCAAACGGTAGGGGCGGATATCGAACTGCCCGCGGTAGGAATTCGAATGGCAATATCTGTGATTGGTTTGCTGCCCATTTTGATTATTTATCCTTTCTTCCAAAAATATTTTGCTAAGGGCATTACAATCGGTGCTGTGAAAGGATAAAAATAAATTTTGGAAAGGGAAATATTATGGATTTATCAAATTTACCGAAAACCGATTGGTTTTGGAGCCCGTCATGGAGTAAAACAGAGGAAGAAAAACCGCAATTTCTTTGTTTCCGAAAAAAGGTCACACTGACTTCTGAAATGGAGTCCTTTGTGATACATATTTCTGCTGATTCAAGATATAAATTATATATCAACGGCTCTTTTGTGGAAACAGGACCGCAAAAGGGGGACCGCAATATTTGGCATTATGATACCATTGACATTGCATCTTATTTGCAGATAGGGGAAAACTGCTTGGCGGTGGAGGTATTGCGCTATCCTCTTGAAGCACGAAAGGGGAATTTTGGCGTTATACGAACGCAAACTCCCGGCCTTTATTTTAAAATTATGCCTTCCGATAAGAATGATTCCTATTCTGAAACTCAGTGGAAATGTCTGAAAAATCTTCAGCGTAATATTGTATCGGAGGCAGAGGGCTTTGCTCCTCTCCAAATTATGGAAATCCATGCAGGCGATGAACGTCTGAAAGAATGGCAAAAACTTTCATTTGATGATTCTTCTTGGGAAGAGGCCGTTCAATATCCTGTTTTTGCCGTTAGCAGGACAGAGAGCCCCGGTAATTTGAGAGAAAGAACCATTCCTTTCCTATATCGTACTGCGAAAACTTTTTCAGAAGTATCTTGTATTCGCCAGTCTGGTTTCAGCTCATCGGAGTGGGAAAATTTTATATCCAAGCGCAGCCCTCTTTGTATACCGTCACACACCACTGAAATTGTGGAATTCAGTGCCGGAGAGGAAATGACTGCTTACATAAAACTGGCAGTGAGCGGTGGCAAGGGCACAAAGATTACGCTTCTTTATGCCGAGGCATATGCTTTGCCTCATGAGGAAAAATCAGCAATCCGTTATTATAAAAAAGACAGAGCAGACAGTAAAAATGGAGTTCTGATTGGTTTTGAGGATGTTTATACAGTTGGAGGCTTTGGTGAAAAGAATCATGAAGAGGTCTATGAACCGTTTTGGTTTAGAACTTTTCGATTTGTTCAGCTTAAGGTGGAAACACAAGCTCAGCCTCTTGTGTTAAGCGGCTTAGACTATGAAGAAACAGGTTATCCTCTGGACGTGAAAACCAGTGTTAAGACCTCTGATACCACTTTAGAGGCGGTTTGGGACATCAGTGAACGAACACTGAGAAGATGTATGCATGAAACCTATGAGGATTGCCCTTTTTATGAACAACTGCAATATGCGATGGATTCACGCTCTGAAATTTTATATACTTACATGACAGCCGCAGATGACCGTTTGGCCCGCCGCTGTATGGAGGATTTCAGAAAGAGCCAGCGTGAAGACGGTTTGCTGAATGCCAGTGCTCCTTGTTGTGTGACAAATGTGATTCCCGGTTTCTCAATTTATTATATTCTGATGGTTCATGACCATATGATGTTTTTTAATGACCCTGCTTTGGTTAAAAGCCATCAGGCGACGATTGACCGTATCCTGTATTTTTTTGATACTCATTTGGACAGCCGCGGTTTAGTGGAGAAAATAGGCGGATTAAATGTTATTGCCCCTTATTGGTCCTTTATTGATTGGACCAAGGACTGGGCAACCGGTGTGCCCAATGCGCAAAAATATGGCAGCATTACCATGGAAAGCTTTTTATATATCATGGGATTGATGGCAGCGGCTGATTTAGCAGAATATACCGGCCGCAAGGATACGGCTGTCGAGTACAGGGAACGTGCCGAAAAAGTCCGAAATGCAATTCGGCGATACTGTAAGGGGAAAAACGGCTTGTATCAGGATGGACCCGGCTTTGAAGAATACAGTGCGCATTGTCAAGTTTTTGCCGTGCTGACGCAGACATCAGATGTTGCTGAGGGACGACGGAATATGAGAGAAGTTATGGAAAATGCTGAAAAATATACAGCTTGTTCGGTATCAATGGCATTCTACCTATTTAGGGCGTTGGAGCAGACGGGACTGTATGAGTATACACAAAGGCTGTGGGATGTTTGGCGTGAAATGGTAAAAAACAATCTCACGACTTGTGTAGAAGACGATGTCAATGGAAGAAGTGACTGTCACGCTTGGGGCTCCCTGATTCTGTATGAGCTGCCCGCTGTTGTATTGGGGGTACGGCCTGCTTCTCCCGGTTTTGAAACCATTGAGGTTAACCCTGTTCCGGGGTATTTTAACCATGCCTCAGGAGAGGTGGTTACGCCTAAAGGGATGGTTCGGGTATCGTGGCGCAAGCAGAAGGATGGCAATTTGGATGTGGATTATGAACTGCCGCAGGGAATAAAATCAGTTTCTGCCAAAAAAAGCAGTACCTAAATCTATTTTTTATGATAAAATGAATAATAGAATGGCAACGCAATCATCATTTGAGAACAACAGTAGAAAGGAAATGGGGATGAAGGAATATCAATTGCCGGCAGAAAAATACAAAAAGCTGGCCAGACAGGCAGTAGCAGAAGGCTGTGTACTGCTGCGCAACGAAAAAAATACCTTGCCGATTCGGGAAGGGGAAACGGTTTCTGTCTTTGGCAGAAGCCAGATGAATTATTATAAAAGCGGTACAGGCTCCGGCGGGATGGTAAATGTTGAATATACAGTGGGAATTACAGAGGGCTTGGACAATCATCCCGCTATATCAGTTAACCGGGAGCTTTGGAAGGTGTATCAAGACTGGATTATTGAGCATCCCTTTGATATGGGTACAGGCTGGGCGCAAGAACCGTGGTATCAGGAAGAAATGCCATTATCAGAAGAACTCCTGCATGAATCCGCAGCAAAATCTCAATTGGCATTGGTGATTTTGGGCAGAACAGCCGGTGAGGATAGGGATAATACGGCTACGGAAGGTGGATATTATCTCACAAAAGAAGAAAAAAATATATTGCGGCAGGTTCGCGGTTGCTTTGACAGAATGGCAGTGGTGCTGAATGTCGGAAATCTCATCGATATGAGTTGGATAAGCGAGTATAAACCCGATGCAGTGCTTTATGCATGGCAGGGTGGTCAGGAAGGCGGCCATGGTGTTTCAGATATTTTGACTGGTACGGTAAGCCCCTGCGGTAAGCTGACGGATACAATTGCCTATCAGCTGTCCGATTATCCCTCCCATGAAAATTATGGACGGGCAGATGAAAGCATATATGCCGAAGATATTTATGTGGGATACCGTTATTTTGAAACGGTTGCCCAAGAAAGGGTCATGTATCCGTTTGGATATGGTCTTTCTTACACTTGTTTCCGGCTGGAAGTGAAAGAAACAGATGCTCTCTCTTTTGCCGCAACCGTTACCAATGTCGGTGATACAGCCGGAAAAGAGGTCGTGCAGGTGTACTTTGAGGCACCGCAGGGACTTTTGGGCAAACCGGCAAGAGTATTGATTGAGTTTGGAAAAACACAGGTGCTGAAACCGGGAGAGAGCGAAACTCTTTCGTTTAAAATTGACGCGGATAAAATGGCGTCGTATGATGACAGCGGCTGTACAGGCCATAAGTCCTGTTATGTGTTGGAAAAGGGTGACTATAAAATTTATATCGGCACCGATGTGAGGAGTGCCGCATATGCAGGATGTTATACTGTTCCGCAGACAAAAGTGACGCAAAAACTTTCACAAGCCATGGCACCTGTAAAAAGCTTCTTGCGAATGAAATTAAACTGCTGTGCCGACGGGACTTTATCGATGAATCAAGAGGAAACTCCTGTTAGAACAATATCGCTGTCAGAACGAATTCACGAAAATTTACCGTATACCTATCCGTATACCGGCGATAAAGGATATCGCTTGGTCGATGTTTTGCAGGGAAATGTTTCCATGCAAGAATTTTTGGCACAATTGACAGATGAGGAATTGGCTTTTCTTGTGCGGGGAGAGGGGATGTGCAGCCCGAAAGTTACACCGGGGACAGCGGCCGCTTACGGTGGGTTAACAGAAGAATTGAAAAATTATGGAATTCCGGCTGGCTGCTGTGCCGACGGTCCTTCGGGTATTCGTATGGATTGCGGAACAAAAGCGTTCAGTTTGCCCAATGGTACGTCATTGGCCTGTACGTTTAACCGTGAACTCAATGAGGAATTATTCGAGATGCTGGGGATGGAATTGGGTAAGCACAGGATTGAAACTCTGCTGGGCCCTGGTATCAATATTCACAGACATCCTCTCAATGGCAGAAACTTTGAATATTTCAGTGAAGATCCCTATCTGACGGGGCAGATTGCCGCTGCGCAATTAAAGGGTATGCACCGACAGGGAACGACCGGTACCATTAAGCATTTTTGTTGTAACAATCAAGAATTTCATAGAAGAGAATGCAATGCGGTTGTATCGGAGCGGGCTTTAAGAGAGATCTATCTCAAAGGTTTTGAAATTGCCGTAAAAGAAGGCGGGGCCTATTATGTAATGACAGCCTATAACCCTGTAAATGGAATTTGGTGTGCCGGAAATTATGATTTAAATACCACAGTTCTACGTCAGGAATGGGGCTTTCAAGGTATTGTAATGACGGATTGGTGGGCTGAAATCAATGATGAGGGAGGCGAACCCTCCCGGCGAAATACGGCGGGTATGATACGGGCGCAGAATGATCTTTATATGGTAACGGAAGATGCCAAAGCAAATTCATTGGGAGATAACACCATAGAGATGCTGAAAGATGGCAAACTTACCAGAGGAGAATTGCAGAGAAGTGCCGCCAATATCTGTGGTGTTTTGATGAAATCCAATGCAATGGATCGCCTGATGAATCCGCAGGATTACATTCTTCCTGAAACAGAAATGGAGAATGGAGATACCCTGTTTGCAGAAGATATTACTTATCATGATATTTTTGACGGCAGTGCCATTGACCTTTCGGGATATAAGACAGAAAAGGGTTCCTCTTTTGTGCTGGGTGTGCATATTGTAACGCAGGGAGAATATGAGGCTGTTTTACAAGTCAGCTCAGATGCAGATGAAATAGCTCAAATGCCGTTAAACGTTTCCTTGGGCGGATTTCCCGCGGCTATCTTTATGGTGAATGGTACCGGGGGCAAATGGATTCCGATAACACGAAAGATGGTTTTCTTTGGTGCGAACAGTTATTTGCGATTCCAATTCGGACAAAGCGGCATCCGGCTTAAAGAGCTTCAGTTTAAATTAGTTAAGGATTTTGCCGTTGCTGACGATTCAATAATATAGGCTTTATCCCATAAAATTATGGATAGAATAGTTTCTATATATAAGAAAAAACAACGAAAAAATTTAAAATGATAAAATGAATAGAGAAATAGAATCGCTATGAAATGGACTTCTAAAGTGATTCTATTTCTCTATTTTATCCTTGATAAGTTGTATGAAGTTTATCTATATTTTATCGTCAAAATTATTAAAAAATATTCACTAATATTAGAATATGTTGTAATTATACCCATTAAGTTATGAAATTCCTCTTTTCAATGGCAGTGTGAGATTATATACTGTAATAAACAATAAGCTGTGCGGGGGGAATGGGAGATGTCTTTTCTAAAGAACACATGGAAGAATAAAACATTACTTTTAATGTGTGTTCCGGCCATAATAATTTTCTTTCTATTTAGCTATATGCCTATGGGAGGTTTGGTTTTAGCTTTTAAAAAATTTGATTTTTCGTTGGGATTTGCTTCACCTTGGAGTGGGCTCGAGAATTTTAAGTTTATTTTTAATTCCGGTGAAATTTTTTCAAGAATCACAAAAAACACAATTTTTTATTTCCTGTTGTTTACTGTATTCGGTACCATATTCAACGTAACACTGGCTATCGCTATCAATGAATTAGCTTTTAAGAAAGCGGGAAAATTATTTCAAAGCGTTATGATTATTCCTGCTTTTATTTCGGCAATGGCCGTTTCATATGTGGTTAACGCATTTTTATCTACTGATAAAGGAATGCTGAATCAACTGTTAGCCGCCTTTGGAAAAGACAGTGTAAGATGGTATTTAGATGCCTCTGTTTGGCCCCTTATATTATTAATCGTCAAAATATGGCAGGGGACGGGATATGGCTCGGTACTGTATCTATCGGTTCTCTCAGGAATTGACCAGGAAATGTATGAGGCGGCTGATTTGGACGGCGCCAGTAAATGGAAACAAATACGCTATATTACAATACCAATGCTTATTCCCATGATAACGGTAATGACCTTGTTGAGTATCGGCGGCATTATGCATTCTGACACTGGTTTATTCTATCAAGTTACCAAAAACACAGGCGCTTTATACAGCACAACACAAGTCATTGACAGCTATGTGCTGAATGCCATTATGACTTCATCCAATTTTGGAACTACGGCGGCAGTTACGTTGTATCAATCATTGGTAGGCTTTATTTTAGTCATTGTGGTAAACTTGATTGTCAGAAAAATTGAACCTGAGAATGCATTATTTTAGGAGGTTGTCATGGAAAAGAAAAGGGTTGGGATAGGACAAAAGATTTTACTTTTAATTTTGTCTTTATGTACATTAATTTGCCTGATGCCGATGTTGTTGGTTATCATCATTTCTTTTACAGATGACGCCAGTATCACAGTAAACGGATTCAGCTATTTTCCCGAGAAGCTTTCGTTAAAGGGATATGAATATGTTCTCGGCTATGGCACGCAGATTATAGATTCTTATAAAGTAACTGTTTTTATTACGGTTATCGGTACCGTGCTGGCACTGTTAGTAATGAGCATGTTTGCCTATGCGCTAAGCCGCAAAAGCTTTTTGATTCGTAAGTATTTGGCGGTATTTATGTTAATCCCTATGTTTTTTTCAGGGGGTCAGCTGGCTTCGTATATGATAAACACAACGGTATACGGTTTAAAGGATTCGTTGGCTGTTTTGATTCTGCCCATGTGCGTATCGACCATGAATATCATTATACTGCGTACTTACATACAAAATAATGTACCGGATTCATTGATAGAGGCCGCTAAAATTGACGGGGCCGGTGATTTCAGAATTTATTGGCAGATTGTTCTGCCCATTATGCCTCCGGTTTTAGCCGCTATTGGATTTATGGTTGCGGTGGGATATTGGAACGAGTGGCAGGGAGCATTGATATATATAGAGTCATCCTCTAAAACACCTTTGCAGCTGTTATTGGTTAGAATTGAGAACAATATCAATTTTCTTTTGACCGCTAAAAATATGGGCTCTACCGAGATGGCGGCTATTATGAAAGAAATACCGCAGGAAAGCGGCAGAATGGCTATTTTGATGACTGTACTGGGTCCGATAATGATTTTGTATCCTTTTTTCCAAAAATATTTTGTCAAAGGAATTACCGTAGGTTCCGTGAAAGGTTGATAATATGGATGGAAAATGGTAGATAAAAGATAATATAGGATAGCATTTTAAAACAAAGTCTAAATTAAAAACAGGGGGTAAACTATGAATATAAAATGGAAAAGATTGATGTCTTTATTATGTGTTTCTGTCCTTACGGCATGTGCCGCTTTATCCGGATGCGGCTCAGATAAAGATAAAAAAGAAACTGAGAACAATACACCGCAAAGCACACAGGAACAAAGCAATGCCAGCACGGCAAATACAGGTGAAACCACAACGAACACGGGTGAAACTACAACGATTAATTGGTACAGAGCCATATTCAATACATATGCTGATGCTGAGGGTAAGGCGGTTGAGGCCGCTATTAACGAATATCTTGAGCCGCTTATCGGTGTAAAGGTTAACATGACGGTGCTGACACACGATAATTATCCTACTAAGCTGAATCTGGCACTTGCCGGCGGCGAAGATGTGGACGTGTTCTGGACATCCAGCTGGAGCGGCGCAGCATCAACCGAAGAAATCGTAAGAAATAATGCGGCGTTAGATATTACAGAGCTTTTAGATGATTATCCTTTGCTGCTGGATAGTATGCCCAAGCTTGCATGGCAGAGTTCAGCCTTTGAAGGAAAGAATTATTTTATTCCAAACTATAAGGGAATGAGTGAGGGATACAGCTTTATAACACCTAAGGCTGTGGCTGAACAAGCAGGTATGACAAGAGAAGATTTTGACAAAGTAGAATCTATATTAGATTTAGAACCTTATTTGGAGAAGATTTCTGAACTGAATTTAAGAATTCCTCTAACTTTCAGAGGCAAGGCCTATGGGTTTACCAGATTTTTTATGGATAAGTTTGATTCCATTACCAATTATGCCGGAATTAAGCTTGACGGAGATCAAACAAAGGTAGTCAACATTTTGGAATCAGAAGAATATGAGAACTATGTTACTAAGATGTATGAATGGAATCAGAAGGGATATATCTCAGAAGGCGATGCCACAGAAGCAAACGCCAATATCGTGGAATATGCTCATATGGGAGATTTTGGTTTGATGCCCGATGAAACCAAAGCGACTGTTGAGGATACTGAGATTGATTTTTCAGAAAGCTACAACTGTGAAGTAATCGCTATTCCAGTTACAGAAAAGTATATTGGTTCAAACGGTGCTCTCGGTTCTTGCTATGCTATCAATGCACAATCCAAAAGAGTAGATGCCAGCATGAGATTCTTAGGACAGTTGATGACCGATACAACATTGGCTGATTTCGCAGCATACGGCATAGAGGGAGAACAATACACAAGAGGCGAAGATAACAAAGTAACTTTCAAACCGGATGTCACTTATTTGTTCAATGCATGGTCCTCCACCAATATTACTGTGGCAAGCGTACCCTCATCTTCACGCGAGGATACAATTATAATTGATGATGCAGCGGCCATTGTCAGACCTACCAGCGGTTTCCGTTTTGATCGAACAAAAGTAGATGCTCAATATACCGCACTGCAAAGTGTAGTGGATGAATACATGGGTCTATTGGAAGAAGGCTTTTTAGAACCCGAAAAAAGCCTTGCTGAATACAGATCTAGAATGAAAGAGGCCGGAATTGATACGGTTATTGCTGAAATGCAAGCGCAATACGATGAATTTTTAGCGAATAAACAATAAAAATCATAGCCTTTGTTAAAAAATGCTAAAGCTGCCACTTGTATTTTGTGGCAGCTAATCCTGTTTAGGAGGGAAAGAGTTGTATCAGGTTATTCTTATCGATGATGATAGAAAGGTATGCAGTTGTTTAAAAGAACTGATACATTGGGAAGAAATTGGCTGTCATCCGCCTCTTATTGCCTATGATGGACAACAGGCGATTCAAACTATTCAAGAAGTTCATATTGATTTTGCCATATGTGATATTAAAATGCCCATTTTAAGCGGTG
>URPG01000024.1 GCA_900549675.1 uncultured Oscillospiraceae bacterium
GTGCAGGTTCAAGTCCTGTCACCTGTACCATATCGAATGTTCATAAGGACATTGAACATTCTGAAAGTAGGAGTAACCGAAAGGTTGCTCCTATTTTCATTTATCCGGCTTTGCGTGTGATATACTCCACCGCCACGCCTTGCCGTGTGTCCACGGTTACGCTATGCGGCAGAGCCGCCACCGCCGGGGTGTCAAGTACGCCGATAAAGTTATAGTGGATTTCAAGCTGTTGTGTTCTGCTTTTTCCAACGCCCTGCGCCTGATGGACAACAATCCTTTCCACAAGCTCATTGAGGATAAGCGGGGTAAGTTCCTGAATATCGTTATACTTTTTTACTGTTCGAAGAAAAGTAGCAGCATTATGCTTATGCTTTTCCTCCGCATCAATCTCCGCTTGTAATGCGGAGATTTTCTTTTTGAGAGCGAGCTGTTCATTATCAAAACGCTTGGTAATCATCATAAACCGCTCGTCCGAGAGTTTTCCACTTGTATTGTCCTCATAGGTTTTAGTAAAAAGTTCGTCCAGTTCATGGCACCGGGTCAACACCTCGAACTTGGCCCGGGGTCTTTGTATCCGATGATTTTTTCGATGTCATCCTTGACATCCACTGTTTTGATAGTATCGTTTGCCATATGGTCTTTACCTCCTTTGTCGTGGCATGAAAAAAGGGCCTAACTTTTCAGTCAGACCCGGCATGGAATTTTGTCAGCATTCCTCCTTGATATGTTTTATCTATACAAAAACGCCGCCATCAGCCCGATTGGCGGCGTTTGAGTTTCAGTATTTGTTGTAATATTCGCTTGTTTGTGCCGAAAGACCTTATTCTATGCGGGTTTCCAAATTTGTCCTTATGAACACTCGCACCAAAAATCATAACTTTCCCGTCAAAGGAAAGTTATGATTTTTTTATTGCTTAAGAACCACCAGCTCTGTTGGTGGATAAAGACCTTTAAAGGTCTGGACAAATAAAAAACTCCCCGATATATTAGAGCCAAGGTCTGCCAACCTGACTAAAAAATCGAGGAGGTCTTTACATGAAAGACATTTTGTGATTATATGAATAGCCTTATATTTGAACAGTAAACATACAAATTTTTTTCCACGGTCACTCTAAGACGAATAACCATAAGGGGGCATAGTTTCTTGTGGTTATTCTTTTTTTGTGTAATTGACCAGCTTGACATTATGCTATCCGGTCTTTTTCCTTCTTCCAAACAATTTCAGGAATATTTTTTCGCTTTCATACGTTGCATTTTCACCTGTACAACCATCTTGTAATAGATTCCGACCTTTTGAACAGAGTATCTTTATTTGCTGTTCTCAATATTGCACTACCGCCTTATTCATGAACTCATGCAGAATTGAAAAGCGGATGGTTTTTGGAGCAAACCTTAAACTCGAATTTATAAAGAGATACTGGTATAAATTAAAATGCAGGAATGGATTTGTTTCAACCCAATTTCGCACAATACTTGAAGATATCTAACTTTGAGATGTTTATATGTATCCTTTACTAAGTGCATCCCAAAATGGTATAATTATCAAAATATAAAAATAAGGGAGTTGTAATGATGGTGAGAAAAGAAAAGTATTTATATTTTTATTTGATTCTATTTTTATTGATGACTGCAGGCGCATTTGTATGGCAGATGTTTTTTCCGGCTATTGCGGAAACTTTTTCAGTATGGAGGATGAGCCGGGGATGGCAAACTGAAATTGCTTTATGGAATGTTGGAATTGATGTGGGCATTTTAATTACACTGTTTAAGCGGAATATCGAATATGCAAAAATACTCACAATTATCTCGATCGTCCTTTGTCTTTTATTGGGAGGACACCACCTTATTTACGCGCTTACAACAACTAACGGCAATATTATTTTACATTGGATGGGTGCAATTGAAGTGCTTCTAATAGGTGGAGGGGTAGGAATTATTGCCCTCATCAAATCAAAGTGCTTTAAAAAATAGTGGATATTAAAAATGAGAATAACAGAGGGTTTATGAAACGCAATCTTTTGATGAACGTTCAATTGCTTGTTTGTGTATCTAATTCGGCTTGATGTTTATCATTTCATGTATATAATGGATATAAAACAAATATATAGTGTGAATTTAGAGCTTAATATTAGGAGAAGGCCATGAAAAAGAAAATTTTATTTACCCAAATCGGATACACTTATCTGTCTACTGCGGATATAGAGGATTCTATTCAATGGTACGAAAAGCATTTGGGGTTGAAGTGTATAGATAAATTTGAGGACAGAGGCTCTCTTATAGCAATTATGCATTATCCGCACAAGCATTCTATTGCACTGGTTTTGGTAGAAACACAAGCATGTTCTCCGCTTTATATCATGAGAAATGGCTCGCCTCATCCTGTTTTTACTATGAATTGTCCCGATATTGAATATACTTACCGTAAACTAAAAGAATACCATGTGGATGTCCAAGAGATTCATTGCTTAGGTGGAGGGGAAGCTAAATATTTCTATTTTAAAGATAATCAAGGCAATTTGCTTGAGGCGGCTTGGTCAAGATGGGATCCAACTGATGAGTTAAAAGAAAATTACCGACAATAAAGGGCCTACAGTTCATGGAGTTGCTTGAATCTCTGACTTAACGACACAAAGCGAATGTCTATACAGCATTTTCAAATACTGTATGGACATTCGCTTTATTTATATCTTCATAGAGTTACCTGTGCCGGTACATAACTGACGGATACTTCTTTTCTAGTCTGAATCTCATTTAAAAGTATACATACATTTTCGGTAAGAGCAGTAAAGCTGAAATTCTAACAGAACCAACGCAGTAGTAATGAATTTTGATTTTTGAACCTGAATGTCATTTTTCACGTTCAGAGCTTCGGTATTAAGCTTAGGAAAGGGGTGGCTCTTGCCATTGTATCAATAAAAACACATTGAGATCAAGAGGATAATTTCCAACCGGCAGCGTGTTTTCTCCCCGTCACGAAATTGGCATAGATACCGTCCTGATCTACTAATAGATCATGGGTTCCTTGCTGTACGATTTCTCCATGCTCCAGCACAAGTATCTGATCCGCATTACGCACGGTTTTCAGACGATGGGCAATCATGATAATCGTTTTGTCGTGAGTAAGTGCCTCAATGGCAGCCTGCAGCCGATCTTCGTTTTCAGGGTCAACATTTGCGGTAGCCTCGTCCAACAGAACAATTGGAGCATCCTTGAGCATAGCTCTGGCAATGGAGATGCGCTGCTTTTCACCACCAGACAAAGACGAACCCCCCTCATCTAACACGGTATTATAGCCATCGGGCAAGACACTTATGAACTCGTCACAACAAGCTTTTTTTGCCGCCGTAACCACATCTTCATGGGTGGCGTCAGGTTTGCCGAATTTAATGTTGTTTTCAATGGTATCGGCAAACAAATAGACGTTTTGAAAGACCATGCTGATGTTTGCCATCAGACTGTCCAAGGTATATTCTCGCACATCATGCCCGCCAATGCACACCTTACCGGAATCCACATCCCAAAACCGGGAAATCAGGTTGCATAGCGTGGTTTTACCGCTTCCGGACGGCCCGACAATCGCTGTGGTGGTCTTTTCCGGAATTTTGAAGCTGACTTGCTTTAGTATGAGGCGTTTCTCATAAGAAAAATTCACCTGCTCAAACTGAATGGAGTGGCTTTGTGGAGTGATGGCTTTCCCTCTTTCATCCATAACAGGAATATCATCAATGCTATTCGCTTTGTCAATGGAGGTGCTGGAAATGCGCAGTTCAGGGATACCGACGCTCACTGATTTAAGTTGTTCAAAAATCATAAAAGAAAATACTAGCATCATTATGCAGTAGACCAATGTCATGGTGCCGTCCAAATAGAACGCAATGGATGCCGCCATGATTCCAACGCTAAACAAGTTCAAAACGATTTGCTGGATGGCTATAATAGGGGTAATGGCTTTTTCTACAGCCATATTCCGTTTACAGCTTTCATCAATAGCCTGATCGACCTTTTTGTTTTTGGAATCATCTAAATTAAAGCTTTTAACCACGCTCATGCCCTGCACGGTTTCTAAAATCTTTTCCACCAAAGTTACCTGAGCCTCCTGACGGTAAGGGGTCGTTTTTCCGGATTTCTGTTCAAGCAATGTGGTGAGTACCAAAAAGACAGCAATACCTAAAATCATTATGCACCCAATTCGCCAGTCAAACAGCATCATAGTTATCATGAATACGATGGTATTTAAAAGTCCGCCCAACAAAGTAACCAATACAACAGGAGCTGAGTTCTCCACATCTCCCAAGGTTGTGGTGGTCACCGCTGTAATATCGCCCAGACTATTTTTGTTAAAATAACCCATTGGAACAATGCGCAGCTTGTCACCAATTTCAATACGTTTGTCGGATACCATGAAATAGCCTGCATGAACACGCTGCAACTGCGAAAAACGTTGTGTGACGGTACGTCCAATAATACTCAATATCATAAGGCCCAGAGCCTGCCATGCAACCTGAGGTTTGGGGTTTTGTTCAATCAACGCATTAATCACAACAAAAATGGCACCAAACTGCACCGAGTAAAACATTGCATGGATAAAACCAAGAATCAATGACTTTACGATATTGTGGTGTTCATTCTCCGCAAATCGCCAAATTTTTCTAAAAACTTTCATCATGCTTCATCACCATCCTTTACGCCAATATGTGCGTTCCACATTTTCTGATAGAGAGGGCAGTTTGCGATTAATTCATTGTGAGAACCCGCCATGTGCACCTCGCCTTCCCGTATTACTACAATTTGATCGGAATCCGTAATGGTGGACAAACGGTGCGCGATGACAATCAGTGTCTTTCCTGCTACCAATTTTGCCACTGCCGATTGAATGACTGCTTCATTCTCGGGGTCGATATAGGCCGTTGATTCGTCAAGAATAACGATGGGAGCATCTTTCAGTAATGCCCTTGCAATGGCAATGCGCTGACGTTCTCCACCTGATAAATGGCCGCCCGCACCGCCAACACGGGTTTCATATCCCTGTTCCAGCCCTCGAATGAAGGCATCACAGCCGGCGTCTTTCGCTGCATGTTCCACCTCGTTGTCCATTGCATTTGGCTTTCCCATGCGAATGTTCTCCCGGATAGAATCATCAAAGAGGTAGTTATCCTGAGAAACATACGCAATTTGCGCGGCAAGCTGCTTTTGTGGTATCTTCCTTACATCTATGCCGCCTAATGTAATGCTGCCGTCTGTCACATCCCAAAAACCCGCAATTAGTTTGGCAATGGTGGATTTTCCGCTGCCGGATGGCCCAACAAGCGCCGTAATCGTACCCGGTGCAATCGTTAGGTTGACATTGTGCAGCACCGTATTTTCTGTACTCTGATGATAGGAAAAGCCTACATCATGTAGCCGGATTGTCAGGTCGGGAATGGAAACTTCCGCTGTGGGCCGCACCAATTCCGGTTCTTCCATAATCTCTTTGATTTGCCCCATGACTGTTCCGACTCTTGCCAGATTATCCACAAAGTTGGAGGCGGTAATCAGCGGGCCTATTACCCCGAGAGCAAGAATAATCACGGTGACAAAGTTAGCCGCAGTCAGGCTGCCGCTTTTATAAAAAACAAATCCGATAGGGAGAACTGTAAGCAGTACCGAGGGGCTGATCGCTGCATAGGCCGACATGGGCCATTGCGCACTTTTCATCCAATTGTAAAAATAAGAGGCGTTGTTTCTCACGGCATCGCTATATTTTCCATAGGAACGTGCACTTTGGTTAAAAGCCTTGATTACCTCAATTCCGCCGATATATTCTACTATGGCATTTGTCATTTTACCGTTGGCCTCCACCGAACCGGCGTACTTCACCTTGTAGGTGCGCATTGTGGTAGACATGATGACCAGCCCGACGGGAATTGTTGCCAGAGAAACCAGCGCCATCCGCCAATCCACCGTGAACAGATATAGGAGCATAAGCAGTGGCACCAGAATATTGGCGGTCATCTCTGGCAGCAAATGGGCAAGCGGAACCTCCATACTCTCAACACGATCCACCAAAACATCCTTATAGTAGCCGGAAGGCGTGTCAATCAGTTTCCCCATCGGCAGGCGAGAGAGCTTGGAAACTAATTGATGGCGCAATTTCTTCATGCTCATAAAGGTGGCTTTGTGAGAAACCGAGGTAGACCAGTTGGCAAGAATACCTTTGGCAAGATATCCCCCCGCGGCAGTCAGACAGCAAAGGAGATAGTATCGGCTATCTCGGACACCATCCAGCAGGGAAACCACAATACGGGCAGCAGCAAAATAAGGAAGCATTTCCGCTGCTACACCGAGTATTGCAAGAACCACCGCCAATATGTAACTGCCCTTATGTGCAGCGGCAAAATCCAGAAGCAAAGCAACAGGGCTTTGTTTTTTTTCTTTTTTCATCAAATCACTCCTCTGTAAATTAGTAATCGCTAACTCTAAAACAACAGAAAAGCCGATAACTTGTGAATAATCTCACAAATTATCGGCTCCGCGTCTAACGTCCGGCTCTAATGATAATTGTATACGATTTTCTTTGATATCTACCATGGATTCCTGCCCACATTGGGGGCAAAATAGAGGAAAATTCTTCACAACGGTACATTCCTTTACCTTTGTTCGGGTTTTTCTTCCGCAAATCGGACAGTGCACCCACCCAACATCATCAACGAATCCCCGAAGACTCTTATTTATTTCCTTGTCTTGCATCATTTGGATTCCTCGCATAACAGCTCTTTCCAGCCGGATTGAAAGAAAGCCTGAAGCTGCCGGATGTATACATAGGCTTCCTCTCTTGACAGATTCTTGTGTACCGCCTCAAAAAAACCTTCATAGAGCAGGTGAGAAAGCACTTCCACAAGATGCAGACTGGCCTTGCCGTTTCGCAGAACAGGATTGTTGGTGGTTTCAATATATTTCAGTGTATACTCAACATCCAAGTTAATGAAGTCCTCCATAAAATTGGCATAGGATGTACCTTCCGCACAATCAACCAACAACTTGAAAGCATCAAAATGATCGTAAATATGGTCTATGATAGTTTTCTCCATATTCTGATAATAGGTGCGAAAGTCATTGTCAGAAAATAACTCTTTTTGCTGCTCTACGGGTCGTTGATGATATGCCTCCTGCTCTATTTGATATTGTTTTTTCAAAATGGTGAGAGCGGGTGAGACAAGAGCACCAAAGAGCCCTTCTTTGTCACCGTAACGCGTATAAATTGAACGTGGTGTTGTGTCAGCATTACTTGCAATGGTTCGCAAAGAAGCATCTCGGAATCCTTTTTCAAGAAATTCCTTGCTGGCACATTCCAGTAGTTTTTCAGTAACGCCCTCTATACGATTTGCCATAATTATACACCTCCACAACACTTATTATTTGCAACGCTGTTGCAAATAGTATAACAAGAGATTTCCTGCTTGTCAACTAAAATAATAATTTTTTACGCATTGACAAAAGAATATGCTTTGTGCTATAATTTGCAACGGCGTTGTGAAACAGTGTTTCAAATATGCTTGTCTATTAGGCAAGCTTTAATTTATCATTTTAAGTTAGCTTAGTCTAACTTAGAGGGAGGTTGAAGAATGAGCGTCGGCACCCGGCGGTTTGCGCTGAAAAAAGTACTGGAATTGTTTTTGACACTTTTTATAGTAACAATTATTTCGTTTGTTCTAATGCGTGTTGCGCCTATCGGCCCTGCCGAAGCGTACGCCCGCAGAGGAACAATTACCGATCCTGTGAAAATTGCGCAAATCAAGGAGGATATGGGATTGACCCGTCCGCTTTTTGAGCAGTACATAGATTGGGTTAAAGATGTAATGAAACTGGATTTCGGAAAATCGTATGTAAGCAGCAGGAGTGTGTTCACCGATGTAACAACGGCATTGGCAGTTACCGCTATTATAACGGTTATTTCAGCAGTGATTCAAGCCGCAGGCGTGTTGCTAATCGGATGTTTGTGTTACTGGTCAAAAGGAAGATGGTTTGAATCGCTGATTGATTTACTCTGTATTGTAGGTATATCCATTCCTGCTTTTTTCCTTGCTACTACCTTTATTGATGTTTTTGCCGTCAAATACAGCGTAATCTCCGTTGCAGGCAATACAGGAGTGATGCGGTATCTGCCGGCGGCAATTTGTCTTTCTGTTAGCGGCATCGCCTTCTTCGGACAGCTTTTGGCTAACAATATGCAAAAAAGCATGGAAAGTGACAGTGCATTCTATGCCAGATGTCGGGGGCTTACGGAGCGGCGCATTATGTTTCATCATGCTCTCCCGCAAGCGGTTGTCGGTATAATGCCCAATTTTATGCAAATGATTGGTCTATGTATGGCTGGTGCAACAATTGTAGAGAATATATTTTCCTTGCCGGGATTAGGCTATCGTGTTGTCCAGAGTGTCCTCCAGCGGGATGCACCGATGATACACGCCACTATTCTATTTCTCGCTTTTGCCTTGGTGATTTGCAACATTATTTCAGATATACTGCAACGGGCTTTGCAGGGCGGCAGTGCAATGAAGGAGGGAGAGAAGTAATGGCGATAAGAAAAGTTGCAGGAACAGCCTTAGCAATAATAATCATTTTGTTCTGTTTTTTCGGATTCCTCTTTATTCCCAATGACCCATACGCCACAAATGTCGCTGCAAAATTTCTTGAACCGGGAGGAGAATTCCCCTTTGGAACGGATGAATTGGGCCGATGTGTGTTTTCCCGTATTCTGTGGGCAGGAAAAACTACAATTGGCATCATTCTGCCAAGTGCGGTGATTGTCATGGCTTTAGGCAGCTTGCTCGGACTTTTGATGGGACAAAGCACCAGCGGAAAAAACGTGCTTATTGACAGCATCCTTAACGCAGTTACAGCCATACCACCCATTGCCTATCTGGTTATATTTATTGGGATTTGGGGTAACAGTATTCCTACCATGTTAATTGCGTTGACTGCTTCATTGATTCTGCGGCTGATTAAGCTGGTAAAAACACTTACGGAAATTGAGTTTGGAAAAGCCTATGTCATGTGCGCAATCTCGGCTGGAGCATCTAAGCTGAAAATTTTATTCATGCATATTCTTCCCAACCTTACAAGAGATATCATCCACTTTATTCTTTTGTCATGTGCAGAAATGATTATGACCATATCTGGCTTTTCACTGATTGGACTGACATTGGGGGAAGAAGTGATTGATTGGGGCTATATGCTTTCCTCTGCAAGAAACTATATGGGACTACGCCCAGAACTGCTGCTATACCCAGTAGCGTTTATTTTTCTAACGGCATTTTCTTTTAACTATTTGGGGAAACAACTGGAAAGGAGGAATTTCTAAATGCTGGAAGTACAAAATCTATCCGTTACAGGCAAGGGAGGGGCGACACTGCTAGAGCGAATAACTTTTTCACTTGACTGCGGTTCCTGTGTGGGCTTGACCGGAGCCAGCGGTGCGGGTAAAACGACTTTAATCAAAGCAATTATGGGTGTTTTAGACCAAACCTGTTCTATTGCTGAAGGTCAGATTATCTTGGATGGAAAGAATCTGAACGAACTTACTTTGACGGCAAGGCGTGAGCTCTGTGGAACTATTATCGGGTTTATTCCGCAAAATCCTATGACTGCCTTTGATAACCATGCCAGAATCGGCGCACAAATGACGGAAACCTTTCGGGTTCGACTGCGTATATCGAAACAAGAGGCCAAAACTCTTGCAGAAGAAACACTGCAAAAGGTTAACCTGACGGATACCCGGCGCATCATGAACGCCTATGCAAGCCAGCTATCCGGCGGTATGCTGCAGCGTGTGACAATGGCGATGCTGTGGGGGCTTCGCCCTCGTTATATACTGGCAGATGAACCGACTTCCGCACTGGACGAGGAAAATCGTAATCTTTTAATTCGCTTGCTCAAAGCTTATCCGGAAAAAGCGGGAAGTCTTTTTCTATCCCATGACCCTTATGTACTAAAAATGCTTTGCGATGAAGTTATGGTTTTAGAGAGGGGAAAGCTTATAGAGAAAGCGGAAACTACACAACTTTTTTCTGTTCCGGCTTGTGAGTGGACAAAAAAATTTGTTTCTTATGCCAATCAAGGAGAAGGAGGACAATGGGTATGGGAAACATCATAGTTGAAGCTGTCAGTAAAACTTATCTGGATGTAAAAGGCGACCCCTTTACTGCCCTGGATAATATATCTTTTACTTGGAAGCAAGGGGAGAACATTGCTGTGATTGGCGAGAGCGGCTCCGGAAAAAGCACCTTGGCCCGTCTGTTGATTGGTATTGAACATCCCACAAGCGGCAGCATTCATATTGACGGTCAAGACATAAAACAATGGAATTATCATCGTTGGCGCAGGGAGAGGCGCAATATACAAGCGGTTTTTCAGGATGCGACAGGAACGTTGAATCCTGTTTATTCGGTACGGCGCAATGTGGAAGAAGCCCTTTGCAATCTGACTAACCTGAGTAAGGTACAGAGAAGAGAAAGAATTGAGGAGCTCATGGAACTGACCGGAATGAGCGAGAAGCTTTTTGACGTACCGACCCGACAGCTATCCGGGGGAGAGCAGCGACGCTTATCTTTGCTGCGTGCGCTTGCAGTTCATCCCAGCTATTTAATTTTGGATGAAGTTACCAGCGGTTTGGATCTTTTATCTGCAGACGCTGTGCTAACCGTATTGGAAAAATATCATATTCAACATGGTTGTTCCTATTTATTTATTACCCATGACAAGCAAAATGCTTATCGGTTGGCGCAGCATATTAATGTGATGGAAAAAGGCAAAATTGTAGGAATCGGCCACAAGCAGCTACAATGATCAATCTATAATGAGAGAGGAAAAAAATATGAAGAAATTTACTGCATTTATTTTATCGATTTGTCTGTGCCTTTCACTGGCATCTTGCAGCACTCCTAGTACTACTGCAAGGAAAATACCAGCGAATCTATTGAGGCACAAGTAAAACCGCAAGCCAGTGTAAAAACCCTTACCTTTGGTATTGCTTCGGAAACCACTATGCTTTCACCTCAAGTTATGGGAAGCGAAAATTTTTGCACGGCAAAAATGGTTTATGAAACGCTGGTAAGCTATAAAGATGGTGAAATTGTCCCCAATCTTGCGGAAAGCTGGGAGTTTTCTGAGGACGGCACGGTACTGACCTTCCATCTTCGGAAAAATGTTGTATTTCACGACGGTACCCCCTGTGATGCGGATGCGGTGGTGTATAACTTAAAGCACAAGGCATCCAATCCGGCTTATTACACTTTAAAGGCACTTACCGACATGGAAACCGTCGAGGCCGCCGATGAGTATACGGTAGTCATTACATATGCGCACCCTTACTTTGCCTATCTGAACGATTTCTGCTGGTCTGATGTAATGCCGATTGCGGCAAAATCAGTCTTGACCGAAGGAGAGTTCATGAAAACGAACGGCGTTGTTGGTACAGGACCCTACGTTTACGATGAGTATGTAGCCGGACAGTATACCCGCTTTGTGCGTAATGAAAATTATTGGGGAGATACCAAGCCCTATTATGATGAAATCGTTGTAAAGTATATTCCCGATTCTAGTTCCAGAATACAGGCGCTGAAAACAGGGGAAGTCGATTTGATCTTTGGGAGCACGTTACTCAGCTATGATGACTATCAGCAGGCGTTAACAATTCCGGGGATTAAAGGTCAAATTGCCGAACCTGATACACGCGCCAGAGATATTACCCTCAATGCCGCGCGGCCCAATCTTTCCGATATTCGGGTGCGGCAGGCAATAGCCCATGCTATCAATAAGCAGGAACTTTCGGACGGCCTTACCTATGGCTATGAGGGGATTGCGGAAATTCCGTTTACACTGGATGCACCCTATGCCGACATTCCATTGAAACAGCACTTTGATTTTGACATAGAAAAGGCAAACAATCTGTTGGATGAAGCTGGATGGAAAATGAATGATGCTACCGGGTTTCGTGAAAAGGATGGCAACACCCTGAAGATTGTGTTCACCATGGACTATTCTTTTGACACCCTGCATGAGTCATTGGCCACTCTTATAAAGAATCAGCTGAAAGTGGTTGGAATTGATATGACGATCCAAGCACAGGAGGCTATGGATTGGTATGCTGGTTTTATGGCAGGTGATTTTGATATTACCATTTGGCAGCCACAATATGCCTATGCCTCTCCTCATTGCTGGTTTACACCAATGGACTCCACCACATCGCAGACAGTTTCACTGCAGGCCCTTCCCGATTCAGAGGAATTTTTAAGCAAAATCAAACAATTTACTACCATGGATGATCCTGATGAGCTACGGGAAATTTTCACTTATCTTTACAATTATAATTTGGGGAATGTCATTGATATCCCACTGACCTATCAAAAGGATTTGATTGTTTATAACAGTGAGAAAATCAGCGGATACACGTTCGTAGAAGAACCTTGCTTTTTAGATGTGCTTGAATTAAAGCCAGTCGAATAATTGCTATAACACAAAGCTTTTTAAGAGCATAATTTATATGTGATTCTATATTCAAGCACTTGACATACTTCCTTACAATTGCAGTTTGTATGTACTCTTCGCATTAGCAGAGTGCCATCCGTTTTGCGGGCAGCACTCTGCTTTTTCCTTTTATAAGAAATTATATAATTAGAAAATCGGACAGCAAGATTCAAATCATGTAAAATCATCACATCGGCAACATAAATTCAGTCTGCTAAGGCAATGCCATGTCAATCTACAGCCATTGCTGCTGTCCGCTTGAGAAATTATTTATGACTGTGGTTTTCAGTTTGGTCAGTTTTGTATTCCAGTGCCCACTGAATGATTTATCTATGCTCCGATTTCAGTTTTTTCAAACCCACGATGCCCATGAACCGCCAGTTCGCCAACTGTCAGATTTGCCAAGGCCTGTGAGGATTGCAGCAGGATGACCATTTTTGCACCGTTTCTTTGGTTAAGAGATATGTGATATCGTATTCAAAGGATACATAAAGAATTCATTGATATATATTAACGACACTCCAGAAATTCTCTCATAAGTTTTTATAATCGATACTGGAATCATGAATTGCACCAAACCATCAAGAGGATTTCCACAGGATATGAAACAGGAGTCAACTAGCTTTACTAGAAAACTCCTGTTTTAAATATCTTCGGTTTTTAATTTTGGATGAGAAGATAGAGGGAAGTCTCTCACCAACTGCTGATTCAAAAAAGAATATGGAGATTTACGTACGAAAAATTCATAAACAGCACAGGCTTTATCAACTAAACAAACAAGAATACTTTCCCGATATTTTGGCGGCTTTATGGTTAACGGAAACATATGCTTCAAAATAACATCTCGTTCAACATCAGTAAGTGTTAGTTCTGCTTCAGCATTTTTTAAGGCAATCGCAGGATGAACAAATCCATGCCATTTTGGCATATTGGGTTCACGCCAATTATATAAAAAATAATCATGAAGTAAACCACCG
>URPG01000025.1 GCA_900549675.1 uncultured Oscillospiraceae bacterium
CCGGCAGCGGTCTAAATTGTGATTTTCTCGATGTGTTTTAAAATAAATATCTCCCTCTAAATAATCTGTCAGAAAACGCATACCGCATTCAAGTGTCATCAGTTTTGCTCCCCATGGTAAACATTCGATTTCCATAGGAGTGAGAGTTTTTCCGGCAGCTGATAAATACCCTTTTACATAAGTTTCAAAAAGATCGAGGCTGAAAGAAACCTTATCTAAATCAGTTTCATCTTCTGCCGCTGTATTGGCACCAAAACGAATGGCATCGCCAAAATCATGAACAGAAAGACCCGGCATAATGGTGTCTAAATCAATGATACATTCTCCTTTCCCGGTGAGTGGATTCAGAAGAATGTTGTTCAGCTTGGTGTCATTATGCGTGACTCGTAGCGGAAGCTTACCGGCCTCCAGAAGATTCATCAAGTAACTGCAATCAGATTCTCTTTGCAAAACAAATTCAATTTCGCGCTGTACATTTTGACATCTTGATAAGGGGTCGGTTTGTAAGGCGGATTTAAATTTTTTAAAGCGGTCACGTGTATCGTGAAATTTAGGAATGATTTCATGCAGTGTTTCAGCAGGGTAATCTTCTAATTCCCGCAGAAATAAACCAAAGCTTTCGGCAGCATTATAGAATTGCTCAGGTTTTTCAACCGATTGCAGACAAACCGTGTCCTCAATAAAATTATAAACACGCCAAGCCTCATGATTGGGGTCTGTATAAAAAGATTTGCCCTCTTTTGTCGGAATCACCTGCAAAATTTTTTCGGGGGAAGAAGAATTTTGTAACTTGATGTTTTTTAAATATTTCGTTACGCCGGTGATGTTCTCCATTAAAGCTTCCGGGTTTTTAAACACTCGGGTATTAATTCTTTGCAGGATGAAACGCAGCGGGCTGCCATCCTCTTTTTGCACATAAACTGCAAAAGTATCGTTGACGTGCCCGGAACCATAACGGACAGCACCGGCCACCTCTCCGCCGAAGTCAAAGGCGTTCAAAGCCTTGTCTAAATGTAAGGGTTCGTTTTTCTTCATGATTTTACACTCCATAAAGGTTTAGGATACAAACCCATTCTGTGCTTCTCGGCTATTGCATGAACCACAGTGGGTTTATCTTCTTTATAAGTTACGCCATACCATTTATCGGGACTTCTCAAAACCGTGACTTCAGCCTTTTGCTCTGCCAGCAGCTGACTGACGACGCTCGGAAGGAAGTACTCGCCTTTCAAAGGATTATTTTTAAGGGTGTCTTCTAAGAAAGCTTTGAAACGACGCTCAGTTTCTTCAAGAAAATCTTTTGTGAAACCCCATAAGTTCATCGATACGGGTGTTCCTTTGGGTAAATTGATCCAAGTTGCTCCATCATCTTCTGTGTAGGCGGCGCCAGATTGCCGCTTTTCGATGTGCGTATGCTCAGTAATATCCACTAAATAATTCTCTGCATTGATTTGACATACACCGCGGGCAACGTGCCCGTTTTCAGTTAATGTGTTTTCTATGGAATATCCGACCAAAACAAAAGCATATTTTTCGGATTTTTGAGGAGGCTGTTTTAAAAATTCAAAAATGGATTTTAATCCCTCGGGACCGTAATAATCATCAGCATTGATTACAGCAAAAGGACCGTGGATTAAATGGCGGGCGCTGAGGATAGCGTGAGCGGTTCCCCATGGTTTTGTACGTCCGTTTGGAACGGTATAGCCTTCAGGGAGATCATCCAGTTCCTGATAGGCATAATGCACTTTTGCCCTTTCTTCTATGCGGTTGCCAATTATTTCTTTAAAATCTTTTTCCATTTTTTTAGTGATAATAAAAACAATTTCTTCAAATCCTGCTTGGAGAGCATCAAAGATAGAATAGTCAATAATAACTTCTCCATGTTCACCAATAGGGTCAATCTGTTTTAAACCGCCGTAGCGGGACCCCATTCCCGCGGCCATAACGACCAATATCGGTTTTGTCATGAAATCACTCCAATCTTTTAATTTAAATTACGAATGTTCTGTATCAGGATAACCCTCTGGGTTGGCAGACTGCCATCGCCAAGAGTCACGGCACATATCTTCAAGTGCATGCTTAGCCTGCCAGCCGAGTTCCTCTTTTGCTTTAGAAGGATCCGCATAACAGGCGGCAATATCACCGGGGCGGCGTGCCGTAATTTGATAAGGAATCGTTTTATTACTTGCTTTTTCATAGGCGTGAATCATATCCAGTACGGAATAACCTTGTCCGGTGCCTAAATTATAGACCACCAATCCTGAATCTGAGAAGAGCTTATTTAAAGCGGCAACGTGTCCTCTGGCTAAATCTACCACATGGATATAATCTCTCACTCCTGTGCCGTCGGGGGTATCATAATCATTGCCGTAAATATTGACAGAAGATAGCTTTCCAACAGCAACCTGTGAAATATAAGGCAATAGATTATTGGGAATGCCTTTGGGATCTTCGCCGATTAAACCGGACGCATGGGCACCGACAGGGTTAAAATAACGGAGCAAAGCAATATTCATTTTTGGCATAGCTTTTTGGATATCCGTTAGAATAGATTCAATCATCAGCTTGGTTTGCCCGTAAGGGTTGGTAGCAGATAACGGAAAATCTTCTCGAATCGGCAAACTGGCAGGGTCACCGTAAACCGTGGCAGAAGAAGAAAAGACAAGGTTGTTCACTTTGTTTTCTTTCATCACTTTTAAAAGGACCAAGGTAGAAGTTAGATTGTTATCATAATATTCCAGTGGTTTAGAAACGCTTTCGCCAACTGCTTTAAGCGCTGCAAAATGAATAACCGCCTCAATATCGGGATTTTGAGAAAAAAGATCTCTAACGGCTTGTAAATCACAAAGCTCAGTCTTAAAGAAACGAAAGTCTTTTTGCGTGATTTTTTTCACTCTGCGAAGTGCTTCTTCACAGGAATTGGATAGATTATCTGCAACGATAATATCATAATTATGATTTAAAAGTTCAATGCAGGTGTGCGTGCCGATATAACCGGCACCGCCGCATACTAAAATAGCCATGAAATTTCCTTTCTGAATGAACCGGCACAACCAATTATTTTGATTGTGCCGGCAGCATAATTTAACTGGTCTGTGCCGTAAAATTTATTTTAAGAGATATAGCATAAAAACGGAATCAATTTGACTGATTACTTTTAGAGGCTAAGAATTCATCCAATTGTCTTTGCACTTCTGCTACATATTCATCAATTCCGCTTTCTTTCAGTAAAGCCACTGCTTTTGGATATTCCGTTTCAAAATCAACGAATCCACTGCGGATAGCGGCAAAGTTTTTAGCCGCCTCATTTAACCGAGTTTCAATATCTTTAACCTTTTCATTGTTAAAAGCAAAGCCAAAAGAGGCGGATTGTATGGCATTGTCGTCCCAATGTTTATATTCGTCGATAAAGGCCTGGTCGGTTTCAGGACCAAACATTTGGTAGTTCTGGTTTCTAAACATCCATTCGTAGAAAAATTCATCTCCGTTAATACGGGTGATTCTGTCATTTTCAATGGTATAGTCTACATCCTTAACACCGTACAAGGCAAGATTGTAATGATCCTGTGAGGCGTATAACCAATTTAAAAACTGTATGGCTCCCTCAGGATTTTTTGCGGAATTGGGGACGCACATCACTTCGCCGCCGGCAGCATTTATGTATCTGGGCTTTTCAGGCGCTAATAGATATGACTTTAATTTGGCTTCCGGAGCGTTCTGCTGTACAGCGGCAATAATCTCATTTTCTTTGCCCAATGAGCCTTCCACCCATAAATATAAACCGGTCTGCATTCTTGAATCGCGTTCGTTATATTTAATGGTAACGTCATCGTTATAAAGTCCTTGATTATTTAGTTTACGGTTGAATTTGGACAATTCCTGAAAAGCTTCGGTTTCATAATAACTGTATGCCCGATGAGATTCTTCTCCAAAAACGACCAGTTCTTGTGAGGCAATCCAATGGTATTGTTCCTCTGTATAATATCTTGTCAAAGGCTTAAAGAGCGGATCTGCGCCGCCTTTCATTTCGGGGAACTGTTCTTTGGCCTTGAGCGCAAAGGTTTCGAGATCTTCAGGGGTTTTAATTTCACTCATGCCAACTGCCTCTAAAATATCCTGACGGACACACACCAGCTGAAACATACCGGATGAGGGAGCATAAGCTGTGGGAATGCCATAAATGGTCCCATCAATTTCACCGCCTCTAATTTGCTCCATAGGCAATACCTTAAGCATATCTTGACCGTATTGTTCGATTAAATCATCTAAGGGGAGGCACTGTTTTTTGTTTACCATAGTAGATAAATCCGGCAGTCCGTCCCAATAAAGGTCGATGTCTTCCTGAGCAGCAAGCATAATGTCTTTTTGCTCCCAGTATTGATCCCAAGGGACGAAGGTTACTTTTACTTCTAGATTCAAATCTTTTTTCATGGCTTCGGCAAATTCATTGCTTAAAAATTCAGTCATACGGTCAGTTTCATCACCGGGATAAAGGATGCTTAAGGATTTTGGTTGACTTTCATCCGAATCATTTTCGTTTTTCCCAGCAGCGTTGCAGCCGACAAGGATACCGGCGAAAAGAAGAGAAGAGAGCAACAGGCCAATAAATCTTTTTAATTTTTTCATAATTTCCTCCTTATTTTAAGGCTGTTTAAGAACAGCCGAATGGCTTTGATAAACTTTAACCTTTCACAGCACCGGTCATAATACCGTCTACAAAATATTTTTGTATAAACGGATATAAAAAGATAATAGGACCAATGGTAATGACGGTAACGGCCATTTTGACTGTTTCTGCCGGCAGCTTTACACTGGTAGCTTCTGCAAGCACACGTCCTGAACGAATTGCATTAATATTAGATAAAATCGTATATAAATAATACTGCAATGGGAAATTATCTTTGTCCTTTATAAAAATCAGGGCGTTCCACCAATCGTTCCAATATTGCAAAGCATACATTAATCCAACCGTCAATAAAGCTGTTTTAGATAGGGGGAGAGCCATTTGCCAAAATATGCGAAAATAGTTGGCACCGTCAATTCGGGCTGCCTCATATAAAGAAACAGGGATACTGTCAAAATAGGTGCGCATCAAAAACATATTCCAAACGCTGAGAGCAGAGGGCAGAATCAGGCTCCAAATCGAATCTTTTAAACCATAGTAATTGACGCAAGTGATATACCATGGGATAAGACCGGCAGAAAATATAATGGTAAAATTACAAATAAACGCTATGGCGTTGCGATATTTCAGTTTTCGTATGGATAAGGCATAAGACATCATGCTGGTGATGATAAGAGAGGCAATCGTTCCGAATACCGTAACAAAAATAGTGACGCCGTATGACCGTAGGATACGGTCACCGCTGTGTGTAAAAATATATTTATAGGTATCAAAGGTGAATTTTTGCGGCAAGACTGAGTATCCGTTTAAGATAATTTCAGATTCACTGGAAAGGGAAACACTGCAGGTGAGTAAAAGAGGATAGAAACAAATGAGAGCAAAGAATCCGATAAAGATATAGGCTGCCGCTTGAACGGTTCTATCACTTAAGCTTTTTTTCATTTAAAACAGCCCCTCTCCTTCATTAATTTTTTTAGCAAATCTATTGGATAAACTAACTAAAATCAAGCCCATAACAGACTGCATTAATCCGACAGCTGTTGAATAAGAAAAACCTAACGTTCTCATGGCAGAATATACGTAGGTATCGATAACACTAACAGCATCACTGAGGACGGGGTTATTGCCGACAACGCCGTAAACCATTCCGAAATCACCGTAAAAAATCCGTCCGATACTCATTAAGGTTAAAATAACGGCGGTGGGTTTTAATAAAGGCAGGGTAATACTGAGAATTTGTTGGAACCGGCTGGCTCCGTCTACTTCAGCGGCTTCATATAGAGTAGTGTCAAAATTGGCCATGGCCGCCAAATAAATGATAGAGTTATAGCCGCTCCATTTCCAAACATTTGCAAAAATTAGAATGGCTTTCCAATACTTTGGTTCGGAATACCATTGTACAGTGTCCAATCCAAATGATTTTAAAAGATGATTCACGACACCGATATCCGTGGAGAAAAATCCATAAATAATGGCGCCGATAACTACCCAAGAAAGAAAATAAGGGAAAAACATCATACTTTGTGTAAATTTTTTAAAAGTTTTACCTTTGATTTCATTTATACAAATTGCCAAGGAAATGGGAAAGATTAAGCCCAATATAATACCGAATATATTGATGAAAAGAGTATTATAAATGATTTTTGGGCCCATGCCGCTGGTGAAAAAGTACCAGAAGTTTTTCAACCCCACAAAGGGACTGCCAAAAATACCGTCTACTACATTGAAATCTGTAAAAGCCATCCAAATTCCGGTAAAGGGCACATAGCAGAACATGACCAATAAAATAAGCCCGGGAACACACATCAGATAGAGTATTTTATGCTCTCTCCATTCTTTTATAAAGCTCCTCTTTTCATTGGATTTTGTGTCTTTTATCACCATTTTTCACCTCCGCTGGATTGATTTTGCCCTGTTTCATTGGGTGTTTGGGGATCTTCGAGGGGATAATAACCTTCCGGATAGTAATCATCCCATATATGAAATAAATCATCTCGATTTTGATAGTCAACTATCACTTTGCCCAAAGCATAAAAACCATCGGAGTAATCCAAACTATTGGCAAGCTTTACATTGTGTTTTCCAATAAAAAGAGCAATTGACAGATTATATTCTCCCGATTGAATTGCGGGAATACGAGCAATTTCGTTGTAGATTATATCACCTGTTTTCCAAAAAAGATCGGCTGTATGAAGGTCTATTTCATGTACTTCATCGTCATTTGAGATTCTTAATTTTACTGAAATAGAAGAATAACAGGGAGCTGTGCCGGTGTTTACAAACCAAAATCGAAGCGGCAATGCACCGGAGGCGGAAACTTCTTTGGGATAAGCCAACTTTCGCAGTTCGATTTTATAACCAATCTCCAAAGAAGTGTTTGAAAAGGCGATATGCCATTTTTTCACTTCATGTAAGAAAAAGTCTTTTGATGAATCTGGCGGAAGCTGCAAAATAATGGGCGAAAATTTCCAATTATGTTGTAGGTTTTGTCTTGCCAATTGTTCACAGCAGACCAAAATATCTTTTTCTGAACAGGAGATGTAAAGCCCAAAAGGATAATTTTGTTTTTGTAAGTAGTTTTGAGCCGGGTGATTGGTTAAATCAACGATAAGAGGTGTTTTTGAAAAGGCTAACAATAAAGTATCGGCTAAAGAAACAGGGATTTGTGTGGTATCCCAAAAAACGCCGATGAACTCTCCGTTGTCCAATAAACTGCCTAATTTAAGAATCACACTTTTATGTAAATTCTCTAGAGGAGATGTTGCCCAAGCAGGTGGGGTTAAATCAATATGCAATAAAGGATTGGTAAGGTGAGAAAGAGAATTTTCAACAGAAGATAAATCAAAGCAGCCCGCTTTTGGCTCGATTTTCTGCCAAGAAACGGATAGGACTGTAAATTTTTTCCCTCCCCAGTTATCAGGATAATCCAAGGAACGAGGCGGCCGGATTTTATGTGTTTTGTATTTTTCGTAATTCACTAAAGAATATTGTCCCATTACTTGCTCCTATCTTGATAAATGACTGTCTACAGTTTGATGAAAGCTTTGCAAATCTGCATTGGTAATATAAGGGTTGTTGCCAATTTGGCTGACTTCTTCCTTTAATACAACCATGCTTAATGTATTAAAACGAGCTCCGGAAGCCATGTAAGCGGCCGCTTTTTTCTGTAGAGAGGTCTTCAGTTGGAGGCTGTCGGGGTTGGCGTTTTCGTCGCCGAATAGTTCATATCGAAGCATCTTATCACCCTCCGGAATAGGATAATTGTAAAATTGGCGCTGGACTTGAACAATATTGCTTTTGTCTGAGTCCAGCAGTAAAGACAGGCGGGTATCGTATAGCCAGCTTTCACTCCAAAACCCTTTAATAGGAATTTCCGGATAATATTTTTGGTAAAAATCCAAAGCCATTTGCATAGAGGATTTGAGTCTTTCAGGGGTATATCCGGGACCGGACGGAATATGTAAGGCCAAAAGAAAATCACCGCAGGTTAAGGCCAATTGCCATTCGTCTTTTGAAAGAGTAGTAGGTTTGTTTTCAATGAATCCCATAGGGTTTATGCGGTGGGCAGTAATAGACGAATCTGTTTCCTGCCAAATGGATTCAAAACTTCCGACAGTATCAAACACTCCGTTTATGCCGTCATATTGTCCGTCACGGCGAAAACGAAGACCTCCTTTAGATAAAGCAATTACTTTTGCGTTTTTCTTATGGCGGTACATGGAGAATTTATCGGCAAATTTATAAGGAATAAATAAAAAACGATCCAACAAAAAAATGGAACAAGTATAGAAGTTCATATCCCAGGGGAAATCAGCTACGGTCACATCATCTTTTTCAATCCATTTTTGAAATTGTGATTTCATCGGCTGGTAAGGAATTTCTTCATAATATTCTTTCGGAATGCCCCGTTTTTTCAATTTTTCTATTGCGGGCTGAACACAAGCTAAGAGGAGAATAAAGGAATAAAGTTCAGGATTTTTCATCCCCTGTTTGGGTGTTAAATTTGTGTAATGATCAATGTCACAACGGTTGCGGGCAGAACACATATCCCAAACTAAAAATTGCGTAAACTTGAAAAGAAGAGAATTGTTTTCAAGGGATTCTAAAGCTTGCAGAAACAGAATTCTTTTCTCTTGCGGCAAACTGTATTTGTCAAAAATTTCAGACAGAAAAGTGCGGTTGATTAAAAAACAAGCCTCATCCGGCGTAAAATTTTCATAAATGGCAGATAATCCCTCGGGGAGATTTTCTAAGCCGCAATACGTCAAAAGTTTGTCGTAAGTTTCTTTTTTGTTCATGAATGATAACCTCACTTTTCTTATTGAATTTGGATTTTCCCCATGGGATAATAACCGCCAACCTCATTTTGAATGGCTAATTTAATGTTGCCGACTCTTGGTATACCAGTTTCTATGCCTATCTCCAATGTGTAGATTCCTTTTGGAGTAGTGCTGTCTATTGGGAAATCTTCTTCCCATAAAATATCCATATCAGGAAGCCACTGTCGGATATCTGTTTTGCTAACCAAACGAACCGTTTGGTTAGCATTTCGTAAGCGTACCACCAAAGGATATTCTGTGTAAATGGGAGCAACCCCGGCATTTTGCCACAGAGAAGAAATCAAAAGATTCTCTCCTGCTTTTACGGATTTTGGAAAGCTGAATTGACAGACTTCAAATCGGTATCCCATTTTTTTGAGCCAACGCTCAACAGATTCTTTCCATGCCGGCGGAACGGTGGCAGACTTACCGTTATAAGACGAGATATGCCATTTAAGTGATTCGTCAATGATATAATCGATATCCCAACCTTGCCGATACCAATCATTCATGTCCCAACAAGCTTCAAAAACAATAGGAGCCTTCTCCCAAGCATCCGCCATGCCAAAATTTTGAATGTTTTGCGGATAGAAATCTTGCATATGCGACCACTCGGTACCGTGAAAACCTCCCATATCACCCAAGCAATCCACACGAAAGCCAACGGGAACTTTTCGGTTGCGGATGACTTTTAGTGATTTAGGATCATGCAGTAAGGCTAAAAGGGGCGTTCTTTTAAAACTGTCCGTATAAGCATTGACCAAAACGGAGATGGAGTTCTCACTTAAAAATTCTGTTCCGCCTCCCTCGCCCCATGCCCCTACCAGAGCCATGTCAATGGCGTTAATCAGTGGGTTTCCGTCAAATTTTGCCGCAAAAGCACGTATGAAGGCTGACCAGTAGGTTATATAAGGTGTTTCAATAGGGTCAACACGCCAAAAAGGAAAATCAGGTTCTTTTGGATATTCAGTTCTGAACCAGATAGGAATATCCTCCTTGTCGCCTAAAGCATAGGGAGAACAGCGAACAACGGCAGTACATCCAAGCTTTTGAGCTTCAAGCAAGCGTTCCTCTAGACAGCTCCAATTATAAATTCCTTTTTCAAATTCAATTTCGTTCCATCGAGCACTGCAAAAGAGCACTTGGCTGTCAGGGTGATTATAAGTACGGCTGTCAGAAGTAAAACGATAGGGGGAATCTATTAATTTTTGGTTTTTAAGATTTTCCTGCATTAATGTGGGAGCGGCAATAAAACCAATTCCCGGATTGGTGATTAGCTCATTATGGATAACCGGATAAACGGTGGTGGAATTTGGCATAACCATTACACTCCTTTTTGTATTTGAGCATGAATGAATATCCATAGCTGTATAGATTTTATCAAAAGTCTGGCAGCCCATTTTTTTATAAAATTCAATTTTTTCTTGTAAGTCTTCTACGGTACAAGCCAATGCTTTGGCAAGGCAATGAAAACATCGAACGACAGCAATTTGTTTGCCAAGCAGTTTAAGGTTTAAAGCAATTTCGTCGTTGGTCACCATGTGTTGACAGGAATAGCAATGAATTGTTTTCATCTTTTTTCTTGTTTTGCTAAGGAAGATTTTAAATCATCAAGCAAAATGGTTTTCCCGCTAAGGCGTGAAAGCTCTGCTGCGTACGACATGATATGGCTTTCGACAGAACGGTCGATAGAAGAAATGCTTTCGTTTATATCTGTTTTGGAATCCATAATTTCAAAGAAATTTTGCATTAAGCCGGTGTCGCCGCCACCGTGGAAGCCGGGGACAACCTTTGGCGTAATAACCTGTATGATATGAGAATCAGATTGGTTAGAAGAAAAAGGAATGACTTCGATTCGGTTAAGGCTGTCATCTCCGCGTATTTCTCCGTTTTCACACATGATTTTTAAAGTTCTCGACATCTTATCCGTAAAAGCACTTAAGTTAAAAGACACGGTGACACCGTTTTTGAATTGAATAAGAGAAACTTGATTGTCGCAGACATCGTTGTCACAACGGTAAACGCAGCGGCCGTATGGGCCGGTTTCGAGGGCTTCTAACAAACCTTCTTTGCTTTGGTCGGAGCAGACAACGGTGGCAGGCCAATCACCCCGAACCGGCAGATACATTTTGCGGGCATCAAACCGGCATGTGGGAGCGGCCGGACAATGCAAGCATCGGTCGGTGCTGTTGGACGGAGCATTTTCTTCTTTGAAATATCGTAAATCGCCAAAAGAAGAAATGGCTGCGGCCTCACTGTTGGCAAGCCAAGCCAAAATATCCATATCGTGACAAGATTTTTGCAGGATTAACGGAGAGGTTTCGGAAGCCTTTCTCCAGTTACCCCGAACAAAAGAATGTGCCATATGAAAATTGCCGATATTTTCGTTGTGTTGTATCGAAATTACCTTACCCAATTGATGGGAGTCCAAAATAGACTTAATAGTGCTGAAGAAAGAAGTGTAACGCAAAACGTGACATACGATAACTTTTCTTCCTAATGCATTCGCTTTATCACGGATTGCAATACATTCAGAAGGATTGGGTGAAATTGGTTTTTCCAGTAAAAGATCATATCCTAAATCAAGTAAGCTCATAGCCTGCTTGTAATGGTCTTTATCCATTGAAGCCAGAATTACAGCATCTGCAATTTTGCCTTTTTTCAGCAATGATTGAAAATCGCTGAACGTATCATCCGGTTTTATCTGATAGCGGTTTTGGGCAATTTCTCTCCTTTCGGAATGGGGTTCAACAACCGCTTTAATTTTTGCTTTGTGATTGCGATAGGCATAATCCGCATAAATAGTTCCGCGTTGCCCCGCTCCTATCAAAATCAAATTTAGCATTTCATACACCGCCTGTAACTTTGTTTGTTTACTGGTGTTTACGTAACATTTAGTAAACTTTTCCTCAAGTATAGCACTAAAAAAATACGTTGTAAATAGGTATTTGTAAAATTAATAAAAAATTATGTTCAAAATATGAAAAAATATATAAACGAATTTGGCGCTTGTCCTGATATATTCTTGACAAAATAACAGAAATGTAATATCATAAAATATATAAAAATGGTTTAAACTCTTAAAATAACGTAAGTTTTTAAGGTGTGTATAACGTAACAAAATGACAAGGCAACGAAGTAATAAGGCAACAAAGAAGAAATTCTGATTGAGGGAGATGAACTTAGATATGAGTACGATTCGTGATGTTGCTAAATTAGCACAGGTTTCTACCGCTACCGTATCGCGGGTTATAAATAATGATTCTACTTATAAAATGACAGAGAGTACCAAAAATAAAGTTTGGGATGCAGTACGCACTTTAAATTATCAAACAAATTCCCGCATAAAATCGGTACAGGCAACAGGCAATAAGACCAAAGTGAAAATCGGTTGTGTGATTAGCGTAACAAAAGATAAATATAATGATCCTTATTTTATGACAATTTTATCCGGTGCTGAAGCAAGATTGCAGGAAAAAGGATATCAATTGGCTTTTGTGCGTTCCGGTGCCGAGCTTGAGGACCCAGCACTTTTATGCAGTATGTTTCATGAGCCGGTTGCCGGCTTGATTTTAATGGAATCCTTGGATACCAAAACATATGAATATATTCGTAAGCAGGTCCCTTATATTGTTGGGATTGACACAAAGCGCCTCGATATTGATAATGTAGGCTATGATCATTACGAAGTGGCAGCCGATGCTGTACAGCATTTAATTGCTAAAGGTCATACACGTATAGGCTTTGTAGGGGGAAACGGAACCAATAAAAGCATAAAAGACAGCCTGCGTTATAAAGGATATTATGCTACTATGCATGCCGCGGGATTACCGGTGAGAGATGAATGGGTAATCAATTGTCAGTGGGACGAAACCATTTGTATGGAAAAGGTTGCTGATTTGTGCAAACAAAATGAACGCCCCACCGCTTTGTTTGTTGCCAGTGATTTCATGGCAATTGCAGCTCTCAGCAGTTTATATACCATGCAGGTACAAGTTCCGAAAGAAATGGCTGTAATCGGTCTTTCCAATATTGAAATGGCGAGATACTCTAACCCGCCCTTGACGACTTTAGAGATTCCTATGAGAGAAATGGGCGTTGTGGCGGT
>URPG01000026.1 GCA_900549675.1 uncultured Oscillospiraceae bacterium
AACCCTGTATTTCTCCTGTTATCACCGCCTTTTTGCCGTCTAATACTTGATAAGGCTGATAATTTGTTTTAACAGAGTAAGCATATAGGAAAAGCGAAAGCGATACTGTCGCCAGTACCGCTGCCATCACCCTATATTTGCGCAAATATAAACGCTTTTTAACAAAAATGAGCACTAGGAAGATAACCATAGACACTCCTGAAACAGCCAGTGCCACGGTTTCTCCCATAAAGACCGCTATCATCAACGCCGCTAAGGCTGAAAATCCAATGACAGCAAACGGCCTTTTCATTCTTTAAAAAACAAAGGCAAAGGCTCTAAAAAGATGATATCCTCACGGTCTTTTGCATCGCCTTCTGCCAACACGCAAGCCTTGCCGACCACTTTTCCGCCTACACGGTGCAGAAGCTCCTCTATCGCCAGCAAGGATTCTCCGGTACTGATAACATCATCGACAATTAATATTCTTTTATCTTTCAGATTACGGCAATCCTCTCCCGAAAGATATAATTTTTGCACATGGTCGGTGGTGATTGATTTCACTTCAACAGAAATCGGGTCAGTCATATAAGCTTTTACACCTTTTCGGGCCACTACATAATTGCGGCAGCCGATTCTTGCCATTTCATAGGCCAGCGGAATTCCCTTTGATTCTGCCGTCACAATAATATCATGCTCAGGGCATTTCTCCATCAAAGCCTGCGCTGTTCTTTCTGTAATCTCCACATCGCTGAACATGACGAATCCGGCGATATCCAGTTTCTCATTGATAGGGCAAATGGGCAAATCTCTTTCACAGCCCGCTATCTTGATTCTATAATAATCCATAATATCCTCCACACACGGCTACTTTGGGCAGACGTGCTTTCCCATTGCAATTTTTGCGCCTACATATTTTAGTCATTTTCCCTTACTGAGAATTCAGTAAGATGACCTTCTTGCATTTGCCCATTATCCCGGAGGCCAATGCATACTGCGTCCGCCTAACATATGAAAATGCAGATGTTTTACACTTTGCTGACCATCTTCCCCTGCGTTGGTGACGATTCTAAATCCATTGGTCAATTTTAATTCTTTGGCAAGCTTAGCGGCTACTTCAAAAATACGAGCCACTAAATGACTGTTTTCTTCTGTGATTTCAGCAACTGACAGAATATGCTGTTTCGGAATGAGCAAAACATGAACCGGCGCCTGCGGGTCTAAGTCTTTAAAGGCAAGTACCAAATCATCTTCATATACTTTTGTACTAGGGATTTCCCCCTGCGCAATTTTGCAAAATACACAGTCCATTTTCAAACCTCCTTTTCTTACGTTTATGCTAATATAGTCTCTACCATTTCTTTTACTTGAAGAAGTGCATTTTCTAATTTAGAGACGTCTTTGACACCTGCCATTGCAAAATCAGGACGTCCGCCGCCGTTTCCGCCTGTCAGCACCGCAACCTCTTTGACAAGATTGCCTGCCTTAACCCCAAGCTTTTGAGCGCCTTGGTTGGCACCTGCCACCAACATGATTTTTCCGTTGCTTTTGCCTGCCAAAACGGCCACGGTCGGCTCTGCTTTATCTTTAACTTTGTCGCACATTGCTTTGAGTGAATCAGTTTCCATTTCACCAAGCTGAGCTGCAATCACTTTGACACCGCTCACCTCTACTGCGTTTTGGAATAGATTTTCCACACTGCCGGCAGCTAATTTAGCCGTTAAACTTTCAATCAGCTTATCTTTTTCACGTAATTCGGTGGTAAGAGCGTTTACTCTGGCAGGCAAGGTACTGATATTGCCTATTTTCAAAGCTTTTGCGGTTTCCTGCAATAAAGCTTGTGATTCTTCTAACATGGACAGTACACCGTTACCTGTCACACCCTCGATTCTGCGTACACCGGAGGCCACCGAGGTTTCTGAAACAATTTTGAACAACCCTACTTTGGCGGTATTGTCCACGTGCGTTCCGCCGCAGAGTTCCTTCGAGAAGTCCCCGGCTGACACCACACGAACCACATCACCATATTTTTCTCCAAACAAAGCCATAGCACCTGCCTGTTTTGCCTTGGTAATACTCATCTCGGCTACTTCAACAGGCAAAGCCTGTAAAATCACAGCGTTTACTTCGTTTTCAATTTGTTTCATTTCTTCAGCCGTCAAGGCGGAGAAATGGGTAAAATCAAAACGTACGTGTTTGGCATTGACCAACTGTCCTGCCTGTTCCACGTGTTCTCCTAAAGTTTTCCGTAAGGCCGCCTGCAATAAATGAGCGGCAGTATGATTGCGCATCACCGCACGGCGATAGTCTGCATCAATCAAGGCGTGAACATTTTCGCCTTTTTCAATTGTTCCATTTTCAATACTTACACGATGCAGAAAAACCCCTGTGCTGTTTTTGGTCACAGAAGAAACTCTTAGTTTGGTTTGTCCGTTTAAAATCACGCCGATATCCGAGGCTTGACCGCCGCTTTCAGCATAAAAAGGAGTTTTATCCAACACAAGCGTGACATCTTCACCGGCACCGGCTGAATCCTGCAATGCTCCGTTTTGGATAATCGCCACGATTTTGGATTCGCTCATCCACTCTGTGTAACCGACAAATTCAGTCGCCGGCAATCCCTCTGCCGCATCAGATTCTCCTGCCCATGCGTCAGTATCGGCTTCTTTTCTCGCCTGTCTGGCACGCTCTTTTTGGTGCTTCATCAGTTCTTCAAACCGCTTTTCATCCACGGTCATTTCTTTTTCCGCTAGAATTTCTTTGGTTAAATCCAAGGGGAAACCATAGGTATCGTTCAAAAGAAAGGCGTCATCACCCGAAAGAACCTTGCTGTCTGATTTTTCAATCAAAGAGGATAAAATCGACAAGCCTTGGTCAATGGTACGGGCAAAGCTTTCTTCTTCACTGCGAATCAGCTTTAAGATGATCTCACGTTTTTCCAGAAGTTCAGGATAGGCCGATTGATTGATTTTGATAACCGTATCCGCTACTTCTGTTAAGAAGATGTCGGAAATCCCCAATAATTTGCCATGACGGGCGGCACGACGAATCAAGCGGCGCAAAACATAGCCACGCCCCTCATTAGAACCCAGTACACCGTCGCCTGTCATAAAGGTAATACTGCGGATATGGTCGGCAATTACCTTGATAGACACATCTTGCTTTTTATCCTTGCCGTATTCTGTGCCGGCTAATTTTGCGATTTGCTTGATAATTTCCTGCATGGTGTCAATTTCAAAGACATTATCAACCCCCTGCAATACGCAGGCCAATCTTTCAAGGCCCATACCAAAGTCAATATTTGGCTTGGCAAGCGGAGTGTAGTTTCCTTTTCCGTCTGATTCAAACTGCGAGAAAACAATGTTCCCCACTTCGACAAAACGGTCGCATTCACAGCCGGCGGCACATTCGGGACGTCCGCAGCCGGTATCTTCTCCTCTGTCAAAATAAATCTCAGAGCAAGGACCGCAGGGACCCGTGCCATGCTCCCAAAAATTATCTTCTTTGCCTAAACGAACCATATGAGAAGGGTCAATCCCAATTTCTTTGGTCCAAATATCATAGGCATCATCATCTTCCAGATAAACAGAAATATGCAGTAAATCTTTTGGAATTTTCAGCGTTTCAGTAAAAAACTCCCAAGCCCAGGCAATGGCCTGCGGTTTAAAATAATCTCCGAACGAGAAGTTGCCGAGCATCTCAAAGTACGTTAAATGACGGGAAGTAATCCCCACATTGTCAATATCATTGTTGCGGATACATTTTTGACAGGTGGTTACCCGTTTGCTGGGAGGTGTTAATTCTCCTACAAAGAATTTTTTCATCGGTGCCATGCCGGAGTTAATCAGCAAAAGGCTGTTATCATCTTTTGGCACAAGAGAAAAACTTGGCAGACGCGTATGGTCTTTGGTTTCATAAAAGTGCAGAAAGGATTCGCGCACCTCATTCAGGCCCATCCATTTCATGTTCATTTCCTCCTTAATATTTTTATGGAATGATATTTTCACAATCAAGACAAATCGGCACAAAAAAATCCTTCAATCCCTTATACATAAGGGACGAAGGCTGTTTCTCCGTGGTACCACCCAAATTGCACATCGCTGTGCCGCTTTGTCACCGTTAACGCCGATATACGCCCCTGCTTTCACAGCGGTGTGCTTTTACTGATACAATCAGCAGGAGCGGCCTGTTTTTTGTTTGACTTAATAAGCTTTCAGCTTGGCACTTATCTCTCTGTTAAAGCAGACAAAAACATCTTCTCCGCACAAATTTATTATTAATTTTATTATAAGCACAAGAGAACAATCTGTCAATGCCCTGCGCTTAGAAAATTTGCTTTTCAATATAGTCTGCCAGTTCTTTAAAGATTCCGGCTGTCACGCCATCATCGCTCACCACAGACTCGCGCATGACCACAATTACATAACGCGGAATATTTTTTTCTTTGATATATCCCGCAAACCAATAATGATTTTGTTCTTTGTTATTTTCATAAACTCCGGTTTGTGCGGTTCCTGTTTTCGCGCCCGCTTTTATATTTTCAGGTTTCCCCGCTTTACCCGTACCGCTTTCGATTACGCTTTCCATAGCGGTTTGGATCTGCTTTGCTGTTTCTTCTGACATGGCGCGATATCGAGTTGTTTGTTCTTCCGATTCTGCCAAATAGCTGAGGGCATTGTCCACTGTACCCGCCACCAGCTTCGGTTCTGTATATTCTCCTCCGGAGGCTATGGTGTGAATTAAACCGGCTATCTGTAAGGGGGTTACTGTAAGCGAGCCTTGTCCAAAGGAGAAGTTCGCCAAAGCACGTTCATTTTTGAGTTCCTTGGTTAAGGGCAGATTTCCGGCAGCGGTGGTAAGTCCTTCTCCAAATGTCATGCTTTTGCCAAATCCTAAATTAGAGGCTGTCGCTAAAAGAGAGGTTCCGCCCAACCTTTCTCCCAAGTGAATAAAATAAGAATTGCAGGATTGCTCAATCGCCTGTTGGAGATTGATTTTTCCATGCGGAATGCTGTTGTAACAATGAAAATGCATACCGTTGACGGTAGTATAGCCTTTACAATCGTATACAAAACCATCCAAACCTTCTTCAATTGCCTGTTTTGCCACCGCCAATTTAAAGACAGAGCCGGGGCTATAAGCGGCAAAGGCACGGTTAACCAAGGGGCCGTCACTGCTTTTAGAGGCTTTTGCCAAATCTTTGGGAGAATAGCTTGGTACACTTGCCAATGCACGGATTTCAAAATGGGGAGCTTCAGCAACAATTATACTGCCCTTGCCCAGCTGTTTTGCCAAATCCTCTGCTTTTTGCTGGATGAGAGAATCAATGGTCAACACGATGCCCGCCTTGCTGCGTTCTCTAGTATCTACAATTTCTTTTTCTGCTCCAGCAATTACCCTGCCAAAGGCATCTGTACGGTAATATACTGCCAGTTCGCCATTGTTTCGCTTTAAAACATCATTCATAGAAGCCTCTATCCCCGTCACGCCATTTCCCATACTGTCTGTGTACCCGATTAAATGAGCGGCAATTTGATTTTGAGCGTATCTTTCCTGCACATGAAAAACATCCAATTCCTCATATTTGATTCTCGCATCCACTTCATATAAGAACGGCTTTCCACTCTCCAAATAGGAGGCGAATTGAATTCGATCTTCCGCAGTCGCCGTCCGATTTAACTCTGCCATGGTTTCAATGCCCGGAGCCACACCCGTTTGGTTTACTAACGGCTGCATATTGCAGTCGTAAATCATTCCGCGGGAATTACTCACTGTTAATTTATATAAATTTTGGCTGCCGGCCGCCTGAATGTACTGTAAATTGGTGGAAGCTTTCCCCATAAACCAAACGGAAACACTTAAGAGTCCCATCAGCAAGCCAAAAAACAGATAACTTCGTTTCTTCACTTTTTTTCCCTCCCTTTTCTCTCCGAAAACCATCTGCTGTTAGTTTGCACAATTTTCCTTTTTTCATACTTGTTTTTTGCAAACAGCAAGGCACCCATAACCAGTAAAACCTGTGACGGCAAATAAAACACCCAAGAAAGATAAATGACAGAGGTAAAAGAAAATTCATTATAAAATCGAAAAGTTAATTGATAAAATAAAACACAGACATCACAAGCCAGAAACAGTACTATCCCTGCTAATCGGATTCGTTTAACGGTATGATGCCTGTCCGCCCTATATTGTTTGATAACCGTAAAAAAATTTACCGTTATCAGTGTCCCGTAAATGATAGTTTCCCCCACCAACAAAACACTGACAGGAATACAGCGTAAACTCAAAAACAGTATCCACAAAAAAGGCAGAAAACATAAAAATCGGCGCCACATTTCCCAATTTCCTTGAAAGCATTTTAGATGAAAATATTGGGCGAAACAAAAAAGACTAATTCCGATACTATCATTCAAATCATAGGGAAATATTACACGGAACAGCAAAAACACATCGGCACACAGCGTAAACCCCATGGCCAATCTAATGTTTTTTTCTTCTGTTCTTTCGGAATGACTTTGAAAAGGAATACAAGAAAACAAGAAGCACAAGCCAATGGAAAAGATTTTTAGATAGGAAGAAATGTATCGATAGTTCTTGGCAAAAAAATCTAAACAGATAAAAGAAAGCCAGCACACTCCTTGGATGCCGATAAAAATCAACATAATTTTTTCAAATGTATTTTCCTTAACCCAATAAAATTTATCTCGCATTTTTTCAACAATGTCCTCTTTTCCGGTTGAAAGATTTTTTCTTGTCTTTCTATAGCTGATTTGATACAATTAGCTTGTTCATTTTAACATTTTATTTTTATGTCGGCGAACACTTTTATTTCCCTATTCATTCACTGATAAAACAGATGAGGAGAATTTTATGAATCAACAAAAGCTTTTTACCGTTTCCCATGTTTTGGCGGCTGTCTGCTTAACTCTTTTTTGTATCACAGGGGCGGTAATCTTCACCCTGCATTTTCGCCCGCTGTTTTATTTTGACATCGATTACCTCGGCATTCCTCAACTATCGGGTATACCAAAAGAAGATATTCTTGCCAATTACAACGCCTTAATTGATTACAATTCTCTTTTTATGCAGGGAGAACTGCAATTTCCCACTTTGCCCATGTCTGAGGCAGGACGAATTCATTTTGAAGAAGTAAAGAATATCTTCATCGGTGTTAAAATCCTATTTATTCTATCCCTGTTTGGCTCTGCCGTTTTCATTATGCGAAAATTAAGACAGAGAGATGTTTTGTTCTTTAAGCTTTCCGCTCTGTTTACCATAGGAATTCCCGTTATTTTAGGTTCTCTGATTGCCCTGAATTGGAACAGCTTTTTTGTTACCTTTCATAAAATTTTCTTCCGCAACGAATATTGGATGTTTGATTCTCAAACGGACCCCGTTATTAACATGCTGCCCGACACCTTCTTTATGCATTCCGCTCTCCTTATTTTAGCTTTGATTATATGCAGCAGTATCATTTTATTTTTGGCGGGGAAATTTCTTCAAAAAAAGTTAAATCCTTAACAAATTCTTTCGATTCAACCAATAAATTGTAAGTCATGTTTGGTTTTGTTATACTTTAACCAGTTGTCCATAAAAACCTATTAAAAGCCATTTTTCGATTTTTGATTGATTTGAATGATAGGATGTATGGGACTTATACAAATTGAGGAGGATTTTTTATGAAGGAACTCTTGCAAATTCGTAATCTCAGCAAGACTTTTACTTTATCGGCTAAACAGCAAAAACTGGAAAAAACCAATGAAAAAGTAAAAGTTGCGGTTGATGATTTATCGTTTTCCGCCTTTGAAGGTGAAATATTTGGATTACTAGGTCCTAATGGTGCCGGAAAAACCACTACGCTGCGTATGCTGTCGACGTTAATCAAACCGGACAGCGGCGACGCTTTTATCGATGGGAAAAGCATTGTCAAAGAGCCTGAGGCGGTTAGAGCGAAAATCGGTTTTCTGACCAGCGAGCTTAAGTTAGAAGACTTTTTTACGCCGAACTATCTTTTTGACTTTTTCTCTGACTTGCACCATGTTCCCGCAGAAACCCGTAAATTACATAAAGAAGCACTTTTTACACGCTTTGGTATAGACCGTTTTGCCGAAGTGAAAGTGGCTAATCTTTCCACAGGTATGAAGCAAAAAGTTTCTTTGGCCATTTCTTTGGTTCATAATCCTGATATCATTATTTTTGATGAGCCCACCAACGGATTGGATGTGCTGACTGCCAAGGTGGTCACTGACTTTTTGCAGGAGCTCAAAGGGCAGGGCAAAACCATTGTTTTATCGACTCATATTTTCAGCTTAATTGAGAAAGTCTGTGACCGTGTCGCAATTATTATTGACGGTAAATTAATCGCTTGTGATTCGCTTGACAGCATAAAAAAAGGAATGCCCTTAGAAGATCGTTTCTTTGAGATTTATTCTGAAATGGCAGGTGACGAGATATGAAAAGCAATATTTTAACCGTTATGAAAAAAGAACTTACCCGCGCTTTCACCGATAAGCGTATGCTTTTCGGCACTCTTTTACTGCCTGGCTTAATGATTTATATCATCTATTCTTTTATGGGCGATGGTATGTCCAATCTATTTCAGCCCGACGAAACCATATCTCCCATTGCTGTTGTTGAAATGCCGGATTCTATGAAAACACTGTTTGACAGCGCACAAATCCCTTATGAGGTTGTTTCCGAAGAAGAAGTAACGTCTATTCAAACACAAATTGCGGATAAAAATGCTAACTTCTTAATGATATTCCCTGAAAATTTTGATGCCGATGTTGCTGCTTACGAAATCACCTCCGGCATGGCGGCACCCAATATTGCTATTTATTACAACAGTGCCGATACAGGATCCTCTTCTTTATATTCCCAAATACTAACCTTGTTAAACAGTTATGAGGCTACTCTTATCAACAAGTTTGATGTAAATGCCGGGGAAGCAGCTTATGACCTTGCTAAAGAGGAAGACTTGGGTGCTATGATTTACTCCAGCATGATGCCTTTGCTGCTGCTTATTTTCTTGTTTTCAGCTTGTGTTTCTATTGGCCCTGAAGCCATTGCCGGAGAAAAGGAACGCGGCACTCTCTCCACGCTGTTGGTTACCCCTATGAAACGCAGTGAATTGGCGGTGGGCAAAATTTTAGCTTTGTCGATTTTAGCGATTCTGGGAGCGGTTTCCAGCACAATCGGTACCCTGCTCTCACTGCCTAAGCTTATGGGCGGTGCTATGGGAAGCACGATTGCCTACACCGTTACAGATTACATTTTCTTATCTCTCATTATCATTGCCACTGTTCTCCTGTTTATTTCGATTGTATCCATTATCTCTGCCTTTGCCAAAACCATTAAAGAAGCACAAACCTATATCTCTCCTTTGATGATTGTCATAATGGTAATCGGCGTTACAAGTATGTTTGGCTCTTTCGCGGATAGTTCGCTGATTTATTTGATTCCGGTCTACAATTCCGTACAATGTATCAGTGCCATTTTCTCTTATGAAATTGTACAGAGCCACATCCTTATTACAGTTGCCAGCAATATTGTTTACAGTGGGATTTTAGCTTTTGTACTAACCAAAATGTTCAACAGTGAAAAAATCATGTTTTCGCGTTAATAATTAGCTTAAAACATATTCATCTGAAATATTCAGTAAAGCAAAAAGCATATTCGAGTTTGTTCTTAAATTCTCGGATATGCTTTTTTCGTTAAATTTGCTATTTTGAAATAACTATATTTTACATTTAACTACAATTAGTAAAGCACTTGACTTATATATATTCTAAACAAATAAAATAAGTTTATTTATGCCATATTCCCTGTCGAAAAAAAGAATACCGGTAAAGATTTTCATGGTTTTTCCAGTGTTTTTCCAATTCTCCCAAATTGCGTCAATACCAAGCAAAAACAGGCTTGGTATTCTTTTTATCTCTTCCCCAAAATTGACATTTTTAAAAGAGAGTGCCCTTTATAATACAACTAAGGGAGGAGGGTGCTATGGTCATTTATGCTGATATTTTGTTTATTACCAATCTGTATATCGACTTTTTTCTTTTAGCCTGTGTTAAGCATTTTTTACATCTCCATGTTTCTGCCTGGAGAATGCTCCTGGGGGCTTTCACCGGGGCGGTTTGCAGCATGACCGTACTTTTGCCCTCAGGTATGCCGGCTTATCTTTCTGTTATTTTGGGAATAGCCGCGGCAGGGTTTGTCACACTGGCAGCTTTTGCCCCCGTACATAAAAAAATTTACCTTAAAATAGCAGTTTGTTACTGGTTTTCAGGTTTTCTGTTCGCTGGTTTTTTCATGTTGATTTACAATCTTTTCAGTCCCAAACACTTGGCTGTTATCCGTGGAGTAGTCTATTTGAGCATTTCTCCTGCCATGTTGTTTGCGCTTACTCTTTTCAGCTATATTGTTTTAAACCTGATGCAAAAAATCATGGGACCAAAGGAATCCGCCCTGCGGTTTTGCCGCTTACAGATTACCAACCAAGGGCATACTGTCACTGTTTTTGCCAAGGCAGATACAGGCAATGCGCTTTGCGAACCTTTTTCAAACTTACCGGTCATTGTTGTTGAACAAGACGCTTTCGGAGCAACTCTACCCGATTCTATTGTAAATTTGGGGAATAATCCTCAAAAAGAAAAATTGCGTTTAATTCCGTTTGAAGGTATGGGCGGAAAAGGAATTTTACCTGCTTTTCAGGCAGAATCTGTCACCTTGGAAAATAAAAGCACTCCACTCCAATGTTATTTGGCTGTTTATGACGGGAAACTATCTTCCGGTCAATTTCAAGCCTTATTGAATCCTGACTTATTGACGGAAGAAACCATATCACTTCAATCACCTGGCAATCAGCCGTCTGCCCCCGAAGCCAAAGGCTCGCCGCTTCGGTAAAAATAAGAGCCGGAAAGGATTTTTATGAACATCATTCAATTTTTTAAGGACAAAATACAGGCTTTTTTACAAGAATTTTTACTGAAAATCAATTCGCAGGGATGCTACTACATCAATGGCCCCGAAACACTTCCCGCTCCTCTCACCAAAGAAGAAGAAGCACAGGTATGGGAAAATATCCGAAAGGATATCCCCGGTGCCAGAGAACCGCTTATCACACATAATTTGCGTCTTGTCGTCTACATTGCCAAGAAATTTGAAACCCCCGGCATCAACATAGAAGACCTTATTTCTATAGGCACCATCGGACTCATTAAGGCAGTAAAGACATTTAGCATTGAGAGAAATATTAAACTTGCCACTTATGCTTCCCGCTGTATTGAAAATGAAATTTTGATGTTCTTGCGTAAAAACTCACAGCTGCGTCATGAAATTTCAATTGACGACCCACTCAATGTTGATTGGGACGGCAACGAACTTCTTTTGTCGGACCTTTTGGGCAGTGAACCGGATTCTGTCAACCGCAACATTGAACTTGAATCAGAAAAATTTATTTTAATGAAGGCGGTGCAAAAACTACCTCCCCGTGAAAAACAAATCATGATGCTCCGTTTTGGTCTAAATTCAAAAAAAGAACATACTCAAAAAGAAGTCGCCGATGAATTGGGAATTTCTCAGTCTTATATTTCCCGTTTAGAAAAGCGAATTATAGGAAGGTTAAGAAGAGATATTGAAAAAGCAAGTTAAATCCGTAAAATAAAAATATAAACGTAAAAAAAGAACCTGTTTTCAGGTTCTTTCAGACCATCAAAGAACCCACCCAAGCGCGTTAAGCAAAGGGTGGGTTCTTCGACAGGATGCCCTCATCTGTTGTAAGAGGAGTTTTTTTCTTTTGGGAACGATCAGAATTTATTTAAGACGATGATCAAATATTTTACGGTTTACTTACAAAAAACAAATCATCGTGTAGGTTGCATCATCTGCTGAAAATATCTCAAATCCTAGTTTTTCATATAATTTAAGCGCCCTATTCGCTTTCTGTACAGACAGTGAAACCTTTTCAAAGCCTTTTTCTTTTAATAAAATTAACATTTTACTAAGTAATAAACTTCCTAGATTTTTACCGCGGTAAGGGCTCAAAACTGAAATATTTAATTCCGGCGTATTGGAGTCAATATAGCCATAGCCTTTTACCAAACGAGTCCATACTAAACCCACAATTTGTTCTTCATAAAATGCACCCAGAGCATAATCACCCTTTTGCTGCCCAAATCCGTCTATATATTTTCTCAGTTCAGGTTGTTCCGTTGTCGAAAAAGGAATTGGATTTTTGATATCCGGCTGAAAAATTGCTTCGTATAAAAATTTTTTAAGTATCTCCTGTTCCATATCATGGATACGCTGAACGCAATCCTCATTCTTTATCTTCATGCCACTCCCAGTATTCCTTTGCCCTAATTCATTCCTTAAAATCTTTTTAATAACAATGCTTTAGGCGGAATCTTATAATTTGATATAGGATAGATTTTTAGAAATTTTTCCTGTAAAAATCAATCTTTTAATTGAACCCCATTGGCATCATAATGATAAATTTCACGATTGGTTATAATTTGAATACCTTCTACAAAACTCCAGATTATAGTAATGAGCAAGGGTAAAAAGAGTGTGAATATATTGCTTAATATTCCCACACAAGACAAGATCAATTGTACTGTCCCTTTTGTTGTAAATCCCAGATAAAAGTTATGCACCCCAAAAAGTCCAACCGTAAAAGCCAATAGAGCGGCTGCCAATTTACTTTTTCGCTGATAAGCATACTGAGGATAATCATATCCGGTGGGAGGCGGCTGTACCGGCGGATTTCCCTGATATGGAGTATTGGACGGGCCGGGCGGAACCGGCGGCGGTGTTTGATAAGCCTGACCGGGGTTTGGAGCCGGAGGCGTATTGGGATTGACCGGTGGAACAAAGTGATTGGGCGGATATGGACTACTATTTGGGTTTGTATTTAGCGGCTGATTCTCATTCACTGGAATAACATCCCCC
>URPG01000027.1 GCA_900549675.1 uncultured Oscillospiraceae bacterium
TCTCGCTGTTTAAAACAGATAACTCTCCCTCTTCAAACTGTGCCAAATCAAATTTGCTGCTGTCATGCAGAATTTTATTGATTTCATCACTCATTTTGCTGATTCTTTGATATTTTTTATAATCGGAAATTAAATGCGCCGTGGTAAAACCCGCACAAAGAAAAAATGCAAGTACACCATATTTCCAATTTGCAAACAGCAATACCGCTGACAAAATGACACTGACGGTTATCCATCTGTACAATGTTTTTTTGTAATCTGAGGTTGAAAAGAAATCCATTCCGCCTTTTTGGTTTTCTAAATGATTTAATCTCCCAAAATATAACCAAGACCGCGCACGGTTCTAATTATTCGGGGCATTTGCGGATTATCTTCAATTTTATCCCGCAAACGTTTGATATAGACCGTAAGCGTATTGTCATTAACAAATTCTCCTGTGGTATCCCAAATTTCCTCCAACAATTTTTGGCGGGAAAGCACTCTGCCTTTGTGATTGAAGAATACCAACAACAATCGATACTCTAAAGCTGAAAGGTAAATCTCAGTTCCGTTTTTGGTAATGCTCCCCTTTACAGTATCTACACTAATTCCGCCATACTCTAAATTTGAAATGGGATTCTTCACCCTTCGCAGCACATTTTTAATTCGCGATATCAGTTCACGAGGACGAAACGGCTTGGCGATATAATCATCTGCCCCTACATTAAACCCGGCTACCACACTGTATTCATCCCCCGAGGCAGTCAGAAAAATCACAGGAATATCAGATATTTCTTTGACGGCAGAGCACACTGTATAGCCATTGCCGTCCGGCAATGAAATATCCAACAGCAATACGTCATAACTATTATTCTGTATTTTTAAAAGTGCTTCTTCCTGTCCGCCGGCAGATTCCACTGCAAAGCCTTCGCTTTTCAAAAAGGTGCTCAAATTCTCGACAATGCTGCTGTCATCCTCCACCAAAAGAATTTTCATTGTTCTCTCTGCCTCCAAAAAATTTTTGTATACTTTGCTGCAACTCCTTTAACAATAGTATATTTTCTCAAAAAACACAATACAAATTAAATTACTTAGAAAATTTTAATAATTTTGTAAGAGGAATATGTTTGACAGTTTGATAGCCGCAATGATAGAATAGTTTTAATAACTTATTGATGCGTAAACATAGTGCCGCAAAGTATTTTAAAGTGAGGAATTTATATGAAATGTCCCAATTGCCACGCAGAAGTAGAAAACTGTGCTTATTGCCCGCACTGTGGACAAAAGCTCACTCCGCCGCAAACCCCCAGTGAGCATGTTCCACCGGATTTCTATAATCAATATAAATATCAAAACCAGCAGAATACTGCTGAGCCCAATTCGCCTTATACACCGCCATATCAAAATCCTGCTGCAAATGTACCTCCTGTACAAGAACCCTATCAACAGCCGCCTTATCAGCAGCCAAGCGGATATCACCAAAACAGCTATCAGGCACCTACCCCGCCGCAAAATCAAAACACTTACCAGCAACCCCCTATCAATGTAAATGTCTATAGCAACGAAACTTCATATCCACAATACACAGCCAGTTACAAAAGTCGTTTAGCCGCTTTGCTGCTCTGTATTTTTCTCGGTATCTTGGGTGTTCACCGTTTTTATGCCGGTAAAACCGGCACCGGCTTGTTGTGGCTCTTTACCGGTGGACTCTTCGGCATTGGATACGTTGTTGATATTATCTTAATCGCTACCGGATCTTTTACGGATCAATACGGTTATCCGATTTTATACTGGTAAAATTTTTTGTTTTGTTAAAAAAAGAATGTAAAATAAAAAATGCAGAAAGACTTTGACGGTGTCTTTCTGCATTTTTTTATTGAAAATAGTGATAAATCTTGATGGTAAGCCTTACGTACATTGACACTCTCAATTTTACTTGAATTTTTCTTCCAATTCCAGCAGTTGTTTTTTAATGGAAAGTCCGCCTCCATATCCCACCAAAGAACCGTCTGCCCCTACCACACGATGACAGGGGACAATGATTGAAATAGGATTGCGGTTATTTGCCATTCCCACGGCACGGCAGGCCCTTGTGTTCCCATATCTTTCTGCAATCTGTTTATAGGAACGAGTTTCTCCATAGGGGATTTCTTTTAACAATTCCCAAATTTTTTGTTGAAAAACCGTTCCGTTGGGAGAAAGCGGCAAGGAGAACACTTTTCGTTTTCCTATAAAATATTCATCTAACTGTGTGCGGCAGTCCGATAATAAAGTAGTATCTAATTTTTCTGCGCCCAAAGGGGAATTCGCCCCAAAATACAATCCTTTGATTGCATGACGGTTGGCGCACAGCGTAATCATACCAATAGGACTGTCATAAAATTGGTAAAACAAAGAATAATCCATTTAAACACTCTCCTTTATTTTCAACCTTTTATTCTCTTATTTTTCAATAGCTTAACGGCGATTTTGATTCTGGTACAGGGAAGGCGAAATCCCAAACTTTTTTTTAAACATTTTTGAAAAAGTGAAAACATCACTATACCCGGTGGACAATGCTGTTTCTGTAACGGAGTATCCATATTTCACCAGCAGTTCCGCTGCTTTTTTCATCCTGAAATCCAACAAATACCGGTGCGGAGAAACACCCAGATAAGCTTTAAACAATGTGCTGAAATAACTGCGGTTCAGGTTTAACCGGTCTGCTATTTCCTGCACGGAAATCTCCATCATGTATTCATTTTCAATGCAGGAAACCGCCTGTTCCATATAATCCTTCATTTTGTTGGAAGAAGATTTCTCTTGACTGTTGAGAAGTGAAATAATTTCCCAAATTTGAGCGCACAAAAAGGCCTCTCGTCCATTCTCCATATTGGCCAGCATTTGAAAACGCCCGAAAATATCAGCAAGTTTTCTGAAAAAAAGCACTCTTTCCGCCAAAACGGACGGCAAGGACACACCACTTTCAAAGCCTATCCAAATATAGTGCCACGGCTCGTTTTCATCCGCCTCGTAATAGGTGATTTCATGCGGAAAAATCACAAAACATTCTCCTGCTTTAACACTATATTCTTTCTCATCGGCTACCAGTTTGCCTTTTCCGGATACCACATAATGCAAAAGATGATATTCTCGGACAGCCGGCCCAAAACTATGGTTTGGTTTACAGACCTCTTCCCCGCAAATCAAGGGATTAATATCCGAAAATTTTCTGTTCTGCAGAGGATAATTTTCCATTTTGCCTTACCTTTTTACGTTTATTATATAACATTATAACAAATGCATCTAACAAAAATCAATTCCTTTTGTCATATGATTTGAATATAATGAAGAAAACAGAACGGAGGAAGAAAATATGCCTAAAATTACATTCATGGGTGCGGGCAGCACTGTCTTTGCCAGAAATGTTCTCGGTGATTGCATGTGCTCTCCTGTCCTTGAAGAAAGTGAAATCGCCCTGTACGATATTGACGGAGGAAGACTGAAGGATTCTGAAGTGATTTTAAATGCCATTAATCAAAATGTAAACGGCGGCAAAGCAAAAATCAAAGGATACCTTGGTGTTGAAAATCGAAAAGAGGCACTGCGCGGCGCTGACTTTGTTGTCAATGCTATTCAAGTTGGTCTTTACGAGCCCTGCACAGTCATTGACTTTGAAGTGCCGAAAAAATACGGGCTTCGCCAAACCATTGCTGACACACTGGGCATTGGCGGCATTATGCGGGGTCTGAGAACTATTCCTGTTTTGCAGGATTTTGCCAACGATATGCAAGAGGTATGTCCCAACGCATGGTTTTTAAATTATACCAATCCCATGTCGATTCTCTCGGGCTATATGCAAAGATACACCGATATCAAAACCGTTGGACTTTGCCACAGTGTTCAAATCTGTTCTAAATATCTGCTTAAGGGCCTGAATATGGAGCAGTACTTAGAAGGCAGAAAAGAAACCATTGCCGGTATCAACCACATGGCTTGGCTGCTGGAAATTTATGATGCCAAGGGCAATGATTTGTATCCCGAAATCAAAAAACGCTCCATTGAAAAACTCGAAAGCGGAGATAAATTTAACGATATGGTGCGTTATGAATATATCCGCCGTTTGGGTTATTACTGCACCGAGTCCAGTGAACATAATGCTGAGTATAATCCTTTCTTCATCAAATCCAAATATCCAGAATTAATTGAGCGCTATAATATCCCATTGGATGAATATCCAAGAAGATGTATTGCGCAAATTGAAGGTTGGGAGAAAGAACGTGACTCTATTCTGGCTGACGGTAAAATCACTCATGAACGCTCGCGCGAATATGCCTCTTATATCATGGAGGCCATGATAACCGGCACCCCTTACAAAATCGGCGGCAACGTTCTCAACACCGGTTTAATCGACAACCTGCCGGCTGAAGCTTGTGTTGAGGTACCCTGTTTAGTCGATAATATGGGCGTTCATCCCACTCATGTCGGCAAATTGCCTGTCCATCTCGCCGGTATGAACATGACCAACATCAATGCGCAGCTGATGACGATTGAAGCCGCTGTAACACGCAAAAGAGAAGATATCTATCGTGCCGCTATGCTTGAGCCGCATACAGCCGCCGAGCTTTCTATTGATGACATAATCAAAATGTGTGATGAACTGATTGAAGCACATGGCGATTATATGAAAGCTTACCGATAACCTTTTTATTAAAATCACTTTTTCAGCAGCTTGTACTCTGCCGAAAAGGTGATTTTTTATGTCCTGTAAGCTCAATAATATGTTTTGCAAACAAAAAAGCAGAGTTAAGCCATGCAAAACTCTGCTTTTTTGAGATACAAAGTGTATCTTTTATTTATATAAAGTACACGAGAAAAACAAAAGGATTAGTCCTGTAATGCCTGTTTCAAATCTTCTATTAAATCCTGCGGATTTTCAATTCCGACGGATAAACGCAAAAGTTTTTCGTTAATGCCCAATTGCAGTCTTTTTTCCAAAGGCACATCGGCATGTGTTTGCGTTAAGGGATAGGTCATCAGGGACTCTACCCCGCCCAAGCTCTCCGCAAAGGTAATAATCTTAATGTGATTTAAAATATATTTAGCGGTTTGTTCGCTGTCGACTTCAAATGAAATCATAGAGCCAAAACCGGTGGATTGCTTTTTCATCACTTCATGGCCCGGATGTGTGAACAGCCCGCTGAACAGCACCTTATTGACCTTGGGTTGATGTGACAGCCACTCGGCAATTTCAATGGTGCTTTGCTGTGATTTTTCCATACGAATGGCTAAAGTTTTTATGCCGCGAATCAGCAGATAGCAATCAAACGGAGATAAGCAGGCTCCTATGGTCTTGCTGATATAACGCAATTTTTCGCTTAGTTCTGCATGTGCAGAAACCAAAAAGCCGGCTAACGTATCATTGTGTCCGCTTAAATATTTGGAACCGCTGTGAATAACAACATCTGCTCCAAGTTCAATCGGACGAAGACAGTAAGGTGTTAAAAAAGTATTGTCCACAGCCAAAAGGATATCTCTATCACCGATTAATTTTTTAATCCCTGCAATATCGGTTACGCCCATCATAGGATTCGTCAATGTTTCACAAAAAATCATCTTCGTCTGATCATCTATTTTGGCCTCGACTGCCGCCAAATCAGAGGTATTGACATATTCGACAACAATGCCTTTATTTTGGATAACATTATCAAACAAGCGCACGGTACCGCCGTAAAGATCATCGGAGGCTAAGATTTTATCACCGCTGCCCAACAACTGAACCAACGTAGTGGTGGCAGCCATGCCGGTAGAAAAGGCGATGGAATCATGAGCATTTTCAAGCCTCGTGATGGTTTCTTCCAAATGAGCTCTCGTTGGGTTTTGCAGCCGAGAATAGTCATAGCCCGTGCTTTGGTCGGTGGACGGATGAGAAAAAGTAGCACTTTGATAGATGGGCTGACAGATAGCACCTGTTGGGTTATCTTTTATGTCTGCTCCATGCACACAAACGGTATCCTTTTGCATGGTTCATTTCTCCTTTATCGATAATATAGAAAAGGTCATTTTCATATGAATCCTATTATTTTTATATGCTATCATAAAAATAAATCACTGTCAATTCTTCGGAATTAAAAAAGAGAAAAAACTAAAATTTTGTCATTCTTCGCCCGCATAAATTGACGAAAACACTTGAATAACCAATGAATTGATACTATAATGGATTGGATTGGTATTTGGCGTCGGGTAACTGTAACTGCCCCTATAAGCCCAAAGAATATAGAACCGAAAGGAGTACCAATATGAATTATTCCCATGAAGTGGAAAATATGTGTATTGTGGCAAAGGGACCTCATCACGGTCCGGCTCCCATTCCGGAAGAGGGAAAATGGGTAAAATCGTATGAAATTAAGGATATCTCCGGTCTTTCTCACGGTATTGGCTGGTGTGCCCCGCAGCAGGGTGCCTGCAAATTGACGCTCAACGTCAAAGACGGCATTGTGGAAGAAGCTTTGGTTGAAACCATCGGCTGCTCTGGTATGACTCACTCTGCCGCTATGGCAGCAGAAATTCTGCCCGGCAAAACTCTTTTGGAGTGTTTGAACACTGATCTCGTTTGTGACGCTATCAACGTTGCTATGAGAGAAATTTTCAAACAGCTTGCTTACGGCAGAAGCCAAACCGCTTTCTCCGAGGGTGGCTTACCCATCGGCGCAGGACTGGAAGATTTAGGCAAGGGACTTCGCTCACAAGTTGGTACCATGTACAGCACAGGCGCTAAGGGTGTACGTTACATGGAAATGGCAGAGGGATATGTCATTAAAATGGCCCTTGATGAAAACAATGAAGTCACAGGTTATCAGTTTGTTAAACTTGGCAAAATGCTTGAAGACATCCGCCGCGGTGTTTCTCCTGATGAAGCCTATAAAAACAATATCGGTCAATATGGTCGTTTTGACAACGCCGCTAAATATATTGATCCGAGAGAAGAATAAGACCATAGAATAGGAGGACAATAGAATGGCTAATGATGTCATGTTTGAAGGCAAAGAAAGAAGAATTGCCAAGATTGAGAAATGTCTGGCCGAGTATGGCCTTAAAAGTCTTGAAGAAGCACGTGAACTTTGTAAATCCAAGGGTTTTGACCCTTATGAAATCGTAAAAGGCGTTCAGCCTATCGCTTTTGAAAATGCCAGCTGGGCTTATACCCTCGGCTGTGCTGTTGCTATTAAGAAGGGCACCAAAACAGCCGCCGACGCTGCTGAGGCAATCGGCATCGGTCTTGAGGCTTTCTGCATTCCCGGTTCTGTTGCAGAACAAAGAAGTGTTGGTATCGGTCATGGTAATCTCGGTGCTATGCTGCTTAGAGATGAAACCAAATGCTTCGCCTTTTTAGCCGGTCACGAATCTTTCGCTGCAGCTGAAGGTGCTATCGGTATCGCTAAAACCGCTAACCGCGCCAGAAAAGAACCCCTGAGAATCATCCTCAATGGTTTGGGAAAAGATGCCGCTTATATTATTTCCAGAATCAACGGTTTTACCTATGTAAAAACAGATTATGATTTCTACACAGGCAAACTGAATATTATTGAAACTAAAGCTTTCTCCGACGGTGAAAGAGCCGCTGTTAAATGCTACGGTGCCAACGATGTTTTGGAAGGCGTTGCCATTATGCAGGAAGAGGGCGTAGATGTTTCCATCACCGGTAACTCCACAAACCCCACACGTTTCCAGCACTTGGTTGCCGGTACTTACAAGAAATGGTCCAATGAACACAATAAGAAATATTTCTCCGTTGCATCCGGCGGCGGTACAGGACGTACTCTGCACCCCGACAACATGGGCGCAGGCCCTGCTTCTTACGGTCTGACAGATTCCATGGGCAGAATGCACGGTGACGCTCAGTTTGCCGGTTCTTCTTCTGTTCCTGCACACGTTGAAATGATGGGACTCATCGGCATGGGCAATAACCCCATGGTTGGTGCTACTGTTGCTTGTGCTGTTGCTGTTTACGAAGGAACAAAATAAATAAGAAACCATTTTAGTTCTATGGTTTTTATGATTTAAGATTTAAAACACACCTTATGCATATTTTATGTTGAGGTGTGTTTTATTTTTTTACTTTTCTAATAAATTGCTGGCATAAATACTTAGATCACATCCACAATTCTATGACCGCCCAACCTAATTTCGGGCATACTGTTCTCTTTTAAATATTTTTTAACCTCAACTCTAATCTAAAAAGAAAATATTTTATATTTTCTTTTTAGATTTTGACAATTCCACAAAAAAAGTCTACAATAAGATTAACAATTTGTAAAGGAGTTTCTTATGAAATCTTTTCAAACAGCGGTAACTTCCGTCCTTATTTTGTTTTTGCTATTGGCAACAGGCTGCTCTGCTGCAGCGAGCCGACAGGAAATTACAGAAAATTTCGTGAAAAAAGCATTTACAATTCCGGACGCAAAATTTGCACAATCGGTTCAAGACCTCACGACGGAGGATTTTTCTGCAAAGGACGGAGAATCGATTGCCGTGCCGACGGCGGAGCAAGGTGAAAAATGGCAAAGCTTACTCAAGGATTTTGGCGGAGATGTCGTATCCGAAAAAATGCTTTCCTTTGATTCTTACTTTTTTCAGGACGTCATGATGTTGCATTTGATAGCAGGGCTCCATAATTATACCTGTACGGTAGACAAGGTTTCTGTCAAAGAAGTCAATGAGAATAAATTTTCTTTTCAAGTTCTTTTGACAGCAAGCTACAGCAGTGAGCCAGTAAAAGTGATTGGTGCCGTTACTTTTAATGACAAAAATTTAATGGAGGATATGTATATAGACTCGATGTCAGAATATCCTCCGCCCGCCCAAAGTGAATAAGACAACACCCTACTGCATTGCATTTGTACAAAAAAGGAAACGGACATGATTGATATGTCCGTTTCCTTTTTTAATTGTTTTGTTGATTTCTTTAAAATTTTTCTTCCAGAACTTCTATTTCCAAATGAGCGGGCAAAAGTTCTTCCAGTTCTTTGATGGCTTCTTCTTTTGTAACGCCGATAAAACGATGAACCGTTACTGTCAGTTTGCCTTCCTCTCGATTTTCTTGCAGGGTACCGTCTATCCCGACGGCAGTCAGCAGATTTTGAAATCGGCTAACCGCCGCATTTTCGCCTATATCGCCATAACGGGCCAACAACATTTTGCGTCTGTCCGATACCGTTCCGAGTGAGGGCAGATAACGGAACAACTTCTCTTTTTCGTCTAGAATCTCAGGTGAGGCGGTTTCCAGAAATAAATCTCCCAATAGACGGTCAATTTCTTTCTCCAAAAGAAAAAATCCAGCTGCATAAGCGTCTATTTCACTTTCAAAAATTCCTTTTTGCGTCTTATGAAATTGGTATAATCCTGTTCTTTCCAGCGTATGAATCATATTTTCTTTTGCAGTCATTATATTTTCATCTCCAAAATATTCACTTGTCCCAATACCGGAATAATCCCTGTTTCTCCCAAATAATCAATAACATTAATTGCAAAAGAATAATTTTTGACCACACCGCTATTCATAAACACGGCTCCTAAATCTACTTTATAGATATAATCGCCTATTTTTCGTTTGGCATAGTAGTTGATAATATCCTGTTTCACTTTTTCAGCCGCTTTTTCAAATGAAATTCCATCTTTTTCTCTGATATAGCTATATACATTGAAAACACGTGTTTGAGCGGGTTTTACGGTCACGTCCACATTAATTTCTCTTGCCTCATCAAGTTTATCCTGCACGGCCTGTATGACCGCCTCTGACGGTGCCTCACCTTTGCCCCAGACATAAACCGTAACAGTACCGATTCCATTTTCTCTTGCAACTGCAGCCGCTGAATACACACCTTCTACCTCTAAAGCTTTTCGCCGATAAAACTCTTTATTGGTACCGTTGGACAAAACAGAATAGGCCTCAAGCAATCTTATTCGCAAAAAATCGTCAGACTCTTCCTCCATTCCGCCGCTAAAGGCAATTTCATTTATTACTTTTTCAATCCCTACGGGAGGTGTAACCAAGGTGTCAATGGTTTCAGCGGCGGCATTTCCGTTAATGCCGCCTTCTACGGCTTGTGCGGCCATGGATACCGAAAGCTCTCCTGCTTTTAAAATGCCGCTCTCAATGGTTTCATATTCTTGTGAAAAATCACCTGAAGTGGCACAAACCGTTCCTTTTGGAATGGTCACATCATACGTCAAAACAGAAGAACGATAAAACGTCAGAACGCCCTGTGCTCTTTCGGCGTTCCGCCGTTTTATGCCCCGTTGTGCGGCATGCCTGTCTAGGTTTTCACCCTCCGCTGTTTGCGGAAATGCTTGTTTCCTCAGCCAACCGATTTCGGTCATCAACTTATGGATTTCTCCTGCTAACACCTTTAGACGGATGCCAATGTCGGCCGCATCCGCCGGAGCGGAACCGCTTTCGGTTTCATACACTGTTTTCATTCGGCCAAGTATTTCCTCATAAGTCATCGTTTTTCTCCTTTATCCGTAATTTTACAAATCCTACACCTTTCCCTGTATCAATCTCTATTCGAATTTCATTTCCCTGTTTTTCTGCCGTAAGAGCCTGCATATCCGAAACCTCCGATAAAGCTTCATTGGCGTAAGCAAGCAATCTCTCTGGGTAATCTTCACTTTCATGCTCCTGTATTCTGCTGCCAAAATTCTTATCATATAAAAAACTGCCCAGTGGTACCGACAAAATAAATTCCGCCTGCTGCAAAAAATCTTCCCGCTCTGTCAATATAATCGGCAGCCCCCGTTCATTAGTAACAATTCTTCCTTCTTTGACTTTTAAATTCATTCAAACCTCCTTGGGGGCAAAAAGTTGTCCGTTAACCCACACTTCTCCGTTGTTTTTCAGATAAATTTCTGCTCCTCCTAAGGAACGCAAACGAATTTCTCCCGGCAGTAATTCCACATTATCCGCTGATTCTCCCCCCAAATAACAACCGTTGACCATAAGCCCGGTTGCCCCTTTGGGCGGTATACTGCTTATGCCATAAGGGGTAAGCACCGCTGAATCCCGATATTCTCTTTCCGCTTGTATGGTTGGTTTGGCTTGATTTTCTGTAATCGTTCCGGTGTTAATCAAAGCCTGCGATTTTTTTTCTGTCAGTTTTTGCGTCAGCCACATAAATAGTTAATCCTCCTGTAAATACAAAAGGGTATTTTCCCCTTTTTCATCTAAATGATAGCGAATTTGTGTAACCAAAAGGGATTTCTGTGCATCTCCTATCACTTTATCGCCGGGAGAAGCGTCCACAAACCCATCGCATACCACCTGCCATGTTTTTACTCTTTTCTCCTGCTCCTTTAAGTACGCAATCGGGGAACGGATATCTTGGTAGGTAAAATAGCGCTCCCTTGGCAGGCTATTTCCTGTAGGATTGGGATACGCCAGTTCATAAGCACCTGCGGCATTTTGTGTCCGAACTTTACTGATATGCCGATACGGCCGATACGCAAAACGGCTTTCGGTGATATGCGATAATTCAATCTCCTTGGGTTGACTGCTCTGAAGTTCTAATTCCTGATGGCGTACCCATAATTGGCTCTGTAAAAATCGTTCTGCATAGCGGGATAAAACCGTCCAGCAGCTCTCTCCTTTATAAATTTCAAACTGTCCTTTTCCTATTGTCTGCGGCTCTTCCCGCGTAGAAAATCCCAACGGCTGTGCATATTTCTGTACCATAACTTTCCAAGAGGGAGAAGATAGAACAGCCGGCTCCGCTTCATTATCCAGCAGTAATGCCTCGTGGCTTCGGCAAACAAATTCAATGGTAATGCCTGTATCATTCTGTATACTGAGCTGTTCATCTACAATTCCGCTGAATATCTTGTCTCCTTCTGCATAGACGTCCAGAAAAACACATTCGTCCCAAATGCTTACCGCCGGAAATTTGACCTCCAATAAATCTGCCGGCACCCCTTGCTCCTTTTTTAAGGTTACCGACAAAGGTCTGCCCAACAGCAGTTTTGAACCGTCTTGTGTAATTGCCCAAAAAGTCATGAAATCACCACCTTTTCCCCTGCTTTCAAATAATGTATATCTCGAATATGAGGATTCCGCTCAATGAGTTTATCAATTGAAACAGCAAACTGGTTGGCAATCTCCCACAATGACTCTCCCTCTTGTTCCGTAATGATTTGCTTCGCCTGTGTTTTGGGCGGTTTGCTCTGCTCTGAAAAAGAAAAGCTGTACTCCACCACATTTTCGCCTGTCTTCCCCACAAACACGAGATTTTCCATGACTGCCATAAACGGCAATTGATTGGGAAGCTGCAAACTGCCCTCACCGTTTTGATAAAATACTTTTTGCAATTCCTGAAAAGTTCTCATACTGCCGGCACCCGTAAAATACCCTCGTCCTGTTACCTGCCGATTCACCTTTCCTGTCTTTTTTCCTTTCGTTTTTGAAAATGGAACAAAAATTTCTTGTATCACCTTGTTTTCTTTTATTTCCAACTGCGTGGGATTGACAGGCCAAACAAAGCTTTTGAATTTCATTGGCATTAAACGCATAGATATCCTCCAAAATCCGTGGGATAGCGTCGGCTATCCCGTTCCAATTCTTCTGATAAACGTTCTAATTCTGTTTGGTTCAATTTAGCTCCCTCCTGTCTGAAGAGATAAATACAAACTCCGATCTAGACAGCGAATACTTTTCCCAGTTGCAATCCAAGTAAATCGTTTCATCTTCCGGAAAAACAACTTGAAAATTCACAAGAGATACAAAATCTTCTCCCTTAAAATTTTTTAATACTACGCGGAACACAGATTCTTCCTGATAAATAT